>JACSSB010000237.1 GCA_014879435.1 Phycisphaerales bacterium | reverse complement strand
TCACTCAATATCCCTAAAAATGACATTAACCTATTGACTTGCGAAGATTAATAAACAGAACTCACGTTACTTATAGGGATTATTGTTGGCATAGGCGTAGCGATTGAAGCTGTAGGGATTGCTGGCATCGACCCCGGCCGGATCGACGGCCATGAACCGCCCGGCTAGAGGATCGTAGTAGCGCGCACCGAGGCACACCAAACCACTAGCATCGCGGGGTTTGCCGGTGTAACCAAGGGCATTGGTACGGGTACCGGTATCCGCTGTTTGGTGCATCCGCAGCAGGCAGTTGCAGTGCTTGCTGGAATACGGTGACCTCTCAGGATCGTCTTGACGGTAGCTGGATACCCGGAATAGATCACTGACCTTTACGCTTCGCTATTCGTACCTATGCCGATTATGCGGGAATGACCTTAGGTGATTGACTGGACAAGGACCATCGACAGAACTGACATGGTGTCAGGTGATGCTATTTGAAGCCTCACCCTCCCCCGCGAAAAAGGCCCGTACCCGTTCCAGTTTTCGCGTTCTCGGCATCGGCGGCAGGCTGTCCAGAAACACCCGTCCATAGGATTTGGTCAACAAGCGTGGATCGCAAAGCACCAGTACCCCCCGATCACGGGTGTCGCGGATCAGCCGCCCCACACCCTGCTTCAGGGTGATCACCGCTTGAGGAAGCTGATAGTGCAAAAACGGATCTTCGCCGCGCTGACGCAGGGATTCGATGCGTGCTTGCACCACTGGATCGCCAGGGGCAGCGAACGGTAAGCGATCAATGATGACGCAAGATAGCGCCTCGCCACGCACGTCCACCCCTTCCCAGAAGCTGGCAGTGCCCAATAACACTGCGTTGCCAGCGGCGCGAAACCGACGGAGCAGATCCCCTTTCGGTGCCTCACCCTGTACTAGCATCGGATAATCCAAGCAATCCGCCAATCTTCCTGCCGCCTCACGCAAAGCCCGAAAGCTGGTGAACAACAGAAACGCTCGTCCTCGGCTGGCGGCCAAGACTGGCAACGCCGCATCCAGTAAGGCAGTCGTGTAATGCGGTGATGCCGGATCGGGTAGACCGGGCGGATGATACAGCAGGGTATTGCGAGCGAAATCGAAGGGGCTGTCCAGACGCAGCGCCGCGTAATCCTCTAATCCCAAGCGCGCCGCGAAGTGATCAAATTCCCGCTCCACCGCCAGCGTCGCCGAGGTGAAGATCCAAGCTCCCGACTGTGCCGTGAACCGCTCCCGAAATTTTGGCGCGATATCAAGGGGAGTCAAACTCAGCACAAAGCCGCGTCCCCGAGTCTCGAACCAGCGTACCTTATCGGGGTTGCTCTCCTCTCCAGTCAACGCTGTCAGCCGCAGCCCTAGATCTTCACCACGGCGATGACAATTCTCCAG
Source organism: Phycisphaerales bacterium (assembly GCA_014879435.1). Lineage (GTDB taxonomy): Bacteria > Pseudomonadota > Gammaproteobacteria > Competibacterales > Competibacteraceae > Competibacter. Next base: position 14,272 of record JACSSB010000237.1, on the reverse strand, counting down.
ACCTTTGCCACGCGGAGCGGCCTCCTTCAGCGCGGCGTGTAAACGGTCCAGGGCTTCGTGCAACTGCGCAATCGCTTCCACCACTTCCGGCACTGTGGCGACCTCGCGCCACAGTGCGCGCCGATCCGCCATCCCCAAAGCCTGCCGTAACCTCAAAATGGCTGGCTCCAGCGCTGCGGCCCGCTGACGCAGGTCAGTAAAATCGGCCGCATCTCGTACCTGCTCCACCTGGGTATCCCGCGCCAGTTCACTCAACTGCCGACTACTGAGCGACCGGCCGAGAAAGTGGGTTGCGATCTCCGCTAACTGATGCGCCTCATCAAGGATGATCGCCTCTGCTCCCGGCAATAATTCGGCGAATCCGGTTTCCTTGATCGCCATATCGGCACAGAACAGGTGATGGTTGATCACCAGCACATCCGCTGCCAATGCCTCGCGCCGGGCTTTACTCAAAAAGCAGTCGGCCAGTTGCGAGCAATCCTGTCCTAAGCAGTTATCTACGGTGGAGGTTACGCGTGGCCAGATCAAAGAGGTTTCCGGCACCTCGGCCACTTCGGCGATATCGCCCTGCTGGGTACGGCCCGCCCAGGCCCGGATGCGACCCAGTTCGACGACCTGTTCACGACTGCTCAAGCGCCCGGCCTGTTCGGTCGCATTGAGGCGATAGAGACAGAGATAATTGCCACGCCCCTTCAGCAGCGCCGTGCGGATCGGCACTTTCAGGGCTTGGCGTACTACCGGTAAGTCCTGATGGTAAAGCTGATCTTGTAGGTGGCGTGTACCCGTGGAAATGATAACCCGCACCCCAGACAGCAATGCGGGAATCAGATAAGCATAGGTTTTGCCGGTACCAGTACCGGCCTCAACCACCAGGGTGCCCCCTTCTTCCAAAGTGGTGGCGACCGCTTCAGCCATTTGCTGTTGCGGCAGACGTGGCGCGAACCCTGGAACTTGACGGGCCAACACGCCATGCGGCCCCAACAGTTCGACCACATCCACGGTAGCCTCCCTCTTGGCGCCAATTTCAGCGCGACTGCGACGCCTGTGCCTCGGCCTCCTCGGCACCACGCGTGTTCCCACTCGCCTTGCGGGCAGCGGAGATCAGTTTCCAGTTACGCGATTGCAGGTTTTGATTGCCATTGGCTAAGTTATTGGATTTACTCGCCAAAGATTCGGCTTGTTGATATTGGCCCTGATGGAGACGAATCTGCGCCAGATCGTGCCAGATTCCGGCATTACGCGGCTCGATGCGCAACGCCCGCTCCAAGGCAGCACCCGCCTTGTCCAGCTGATTGCTCTTGGCATATTTGTCAGCACTGTCCAGCAGCGCGGCCACGGCCTGATTACCCTCGCGGGTGATCTCTGCAGGGGGGAGATCGGATGGAGGCATCGGACGGGTGGGAGCAGCAGGCACCGTCATGGGTGCGGGCGATGCCTCGGCTGGAGGGGTGTATGTCGGCGCTGGGGTCGCCATAGCAACCGTCGATTCCGTGGAACGCGCCGACGAAGAGCGCTCGGTGATGGGTGCCGAACGTGTGCTTGGAGATGCGGATCGTGTTTGGGGCATCACGGGCTGCGGTTCGGGTAACAAACCCGATGCCGATGCCCTTTCGCCTGAGCCTTCCGCCTCCTGCGAGTAGGCAGGGTAGCCGGATTCCGGTTGTGACGCTGTTCCAGCGTAATCATCCACATAGTCATCGGTCTGAGGCCGAGAGCTGGGATAAGTCGGGTATCTTTGAGAACCCGAGCTGGCCTGAGGTGGGGGATAAGTGGGGTATGTCTGAGCGCGGGTGGTGGCACTCGATGGATAGGTCGGTTGTGAGTAAGAACCTGGCCCACGCTCATAAGGCTGGGCCGGTGCCCTACCATAATAGGCGTTTGAGTTTGAGTTAGTCGGCGCGGAACCATAAGATTCCGATGAATCAGGGTAGGGCGCCTCTGCTGGATAGGAGGAAGAATATTCTCTCGGCAGCAGCGGATCGGACTCCGACATGCGCCCCGTATCTACTGGCACCGGCCGTGATTGCGCATAAGTTTGCGGTGTGCGCGTGCTGCGATCCGCAACCGGCGCCCGATAAGCGGGCTGTCGCGAGTACGGTGGCGTGGAACAGCCCGCGAGCGCCAACGCGAGCGCCAACATTCCCAAAGAAGATTGAAACCATTTATTCATCAGATTTTCCCCACAGGGCGGGCGATCTTAACCAACATCCCCACACCACAAACAAAGGCTTATTACATTGAAACGCAGTTGTTTTATTCCATCAACTGCTGAAAGAAATCGCGCATTCCGTCCCCGTCTCCGGACGCGTCCGGGGTCGCTTGCGGTCGAGGACGGCGGACAACGGGCGGACTGCCACCACAGGAAGTCGATCCGCGTGGCCCGGAACCGGCCAGGAATGGCACCAGTTGACCACTCCGGCAGCCTTGACTCATGCGCAGGCCACTGCGTGGATTCACCCTGATTTCATCAACTCCCGCTGGCAACGGCGGCTCCAATGGTTCCAGATTCAAACCCGCCATTAAATCCATCCAAACCGGTAGCGCACCGCTGGAGCCGCTCAAGCCCGTGGGCTTGTTATCATCGCGCCCCAACCAAACCACTGCCAATCGATTACCGCTGAATCCAGCAAACCAGCTATCACGATAATCGTCAGTAGTACCGGTTTTGCCCGCAATGTTCAAATCGGGTGACAGCTTACTTTTCATGGCACTGGCGGTTCCCGCTTTCACCACTTGCTGCATGGCGTTGATGATCAGATAGATCGGCCCAGGCTCAACCACCTTTTCCACTTCCATGGTGTAGTGTTTCAGCGACTTACCGGTCGCATCTGTCACCTCGCGAATAGCACGCAACGGGATGCGAAACCCGCCGCTGGCAATCGATGCATAAACCTGCGCTACTTCAAATGCTGATGCATCCAAGGCACCCAACAATAAGGATGGATAGGGCTTGAGATCACGCTCCAATCCCAATCGCTGGAACATCTTCACCACATTGATCACATCCATGTCCAAACCTACGCGCACCACTGGGATGTTATAAGAGCGGGCCAGCGCATCCCGTAAAGTCACTAGGCCATGATAGCGCTTATCATAATTGGCCGGGGTCCAGCGCCGCCCGCCCGAGGTATAAACCAACGGGCTATCTTTCAACAGCGTCATCAGCGTATAGCGCTCAGGATCTTCCAGTGCGGTCAGATAGACCACCGGCTTGACCAGCGAACCTGCAGGTCGCTTGGCATCGAAAGCCCGGTTGTAGCCAACCCTTTTCGGCTCACGATCCCCGACCATCGCCAAGACTTCACCGGTCTGCGTATTGGTCACGACAGCGGCGCCTTGTAATGGCCGGGCGCGACGCTGCGTCTTTTCCAACGCGGGCAATTTGTTGGCCAGCGTATTTTCCGCTACCGCCTGGACTCGTGGATCAAGGGTGGTATACACCCGCAATCCTTCTGATACCAGATCCTGGGCATCGTAATAGCGCCGTAATTGCCGCTGCACTAGATCGAGAAAAGCGGGATAGGCGGTGATGCCACTGGCCATTTTCTCCGTCACATCCAAAGGCAAAGCCTTGGCGGTAGCGGCATCTTCGGCGCTGATCAGATTTTGCTCGACCATGACATCCAGTACCAGAGAACGACGCTCCTTGGCGCGATCTGGATGTCGGCGCGGATCATAAAATGAAGCACCCTGGATCAAACCCACCAGCAAAGCGATCTGATGCAGTTCCAGATCTTCCAGCGCCTCACCGAAATAAAACTGACTGGCTAACCCAAAGCCATGGATCGCACGGCTGCCGTCCTGCCCTAGATAGATCGCATTGCTGTAGGCTTCGAGAATATCGTCCTTGCCATAACGCGCATCGATCAGGAGCGCCATTAACATCTCATTGATCTTGCGCGTGAGCCTCTTTTCGTTGCTCAAAAATAGGTTCTTGACCAACTGCTGGGTCAGGGTACTACCGCCCTGTACCGTGCGCCCGGCGCGTAAATTAGCCACCAGCGCGCGGAAAATTCCCTTGGGATTGATCCCGGAGTGCTCGAAAAAGGCGCGATCTTCGACCGCCAACAAAGAATCCACCAGGATAGGTGGCAAGTCCTTGCTCTTCAGCAGAATGCGATCTTCGTAGTGTGCGGGATAAATCCCAGCGATCTCCGGCGGGTCCAGCCGCAGCAGGCCCGGATTTTCCTGGCCATCTAGGCTACTCATCTCAACCAGAATGTTGCCCGCGAACACCAAACGGACCCGACGTGTTGGCTCGGTACCATCCCAGAATGGGAATTCACGAGTCATGATCTCGAAGGTTTCCCCTTGCCGCGCAAAGGTGCCAGCGCGATCTGGTGACGCTCCACCATGAGCCGGTGGCGTACAATTTTCTGGTGGTCGCTGCGGCTTACGCCGGAATGATCGCTTATTTCCAGAAACTGGCGGTGCTGGCGGCGGATCGGGGCAATTGACATCGCGGTAATGCAACAGCTTCAGCTCTTTGGCGAAGTCATCGGCGCTGAACGACATGGTCTCGAACAATTCCAACGGCCGGGCATAAACCTTAGCAGGCATAGCCCAGCGTTTTTGATCGAATTCGGTGCGGATGACCGCATCCAGATACACCATATACAGACCGACTCCAAGCACACCCAATAATAGGCTGCCCAGCAGTAGCGAAAAAAAGAGCGCCGACAAGGATCGCAGCACATTCGGGCCAGAGCGGCGGGATTGTGCCTTGGGATTGGTCGTCGGTTTGCGGGAAGGTTTGCCTTTAGCCATGCTTGTATTAGTCCGAACACACCCTATCATTCAATCCGCTTGGTACGGCACGCTGTTTCTGTCTTATCCTACGGCTCCGTTTTTCGACTTTGGAGTCCGACGCGTGCAACCCGCCAACGAAACCCTTGACCAGACCGCCCTGATCGCGGCGCTTTCGCAACCGGATCGCTACCCACACCCGGTCACCACCGTCGAGCATCTGCAGACGCATATTTCGCATATTCTGCTGGCCGGGGATTATGCCTACAAAATCAAAAAGCCGATAAATCTGGGATTTCTGGATTTTACCAGCCTGACCCGAAGGAAATACTACTGCGAACAGGAACTGCGCCTGAATAGCCGACTCGCGCCGGATCTATACCTCGACTGCATCGCCATCGGCGGTAGCCCCACCCAACCCGTTCTAGGCGCCACTGGCAATGCCATCGAATATGCCGTGTGTATGCGCCGTTTTGCCCAGGAGGCATTGCTGGACCGGCAACTCGCCGCTGGCCGACTGGAAGCCCGGCATATGGACGCTCTGGCCCGGCAATTGGTCGCCTTCCATAGCACCATCGCTACGGCCGATCCCACCACCTCCTTTGGCACACCACAACAGGTCCGGCAGCCCATGCTGGACAATTTCACTCAAACCAGACCATTGCTCAGCGATCGCGATGATCTTGACATATTGGACGCTGTAGAACGCTGGACCTACGACGCGAGCGAACGGCTCCAACCACGGTTGATCGAACGCAAGGCTGGCGGCTGGATTCGTGAATGTCACGGCGATTTACACCTTGGCAACATGATCCTGACGGATGCGGACCAAATCGCCATCTTCGATGGCATTGAGTTCAATGACGGCTTCCGCTGGATCGATGTCTACAATGATCTAGCCTTTCTAACCATGGACCTGCGCTTTCGCGGCGCCGAACCTCTTGCACAGCGACTGCTGAGCCATTATCTGGAGCTCAGTGGCGACTTCGCCGGCGCTGCGGTCCTGAATTACTATCAAGTTTATCGGGCGATGGTGCGAGCCAAGATCAACGCGATTCAAGCCAGCCAGAACGAAATCCCGGATACCTTTCGCGCCACCGCCCACGACCGTTGCCGGGCTTATCTACAACAGGCTCTGGCGCTAGCTCGCGAACCGGCGCCCTTCCTGCTGATCACCCACGGCGTTTCCGGCTCCGGCAAATCCCGCCGAACCGGCCAGTTGCTGGAAACGCTGACCGGCACCATTCGTATCCGTTCCGATGTAGAGCGCAAACGCTTGTTCGGATTAGCCCCCCTAGATGACAGCCATTCGACATTCGGCCAAGGCTTATACACCACTGAGACCAGCATTCGCACCTATCAGCACCTGCAGCAGTTGGCCGACCAGTTACTGGCTGCTGGTCACCCGGTCCTAGTAGACGCCACCTTCTTAAAGCGTGCGCATCGGCAGCCGTTTCGCGAATTGGCGGCGCGGCACGGCGTACCCTTTATTCTCCTGCACTGCACCGCCGATCCAGCAATACTGCGTCAGCGGGTTGCAGCGCGGCGCGCGCGCGGCGACGACGCGGCCGAAGCCGATGTCGAGGTGCTAGAAGAACAATTCCATCATGTCGAACCACCGGGACCAGACGAAAACCCGCTGACAACTCATGGTGACGACGACTTGGAACGGTTGCGGGCCGCTATCCTGGCTAGTGCTCCCGCTTGATTCGGTATAATTCTCGTGTTTTCAGCACTCGCCCTCGCAATTGTTCGGCCAACGCGGCGCGAGTCAGGCGCTTGACCTCCTTCAGTACGGCGGGATCGGCCAGTATCCCGTCGCGCAACGCCAGCAATCCTCGACCGGAAATCGGCACACCGGTCGCATCCGCATCTATCATCGCCAGTGGCCCCTGATCCAGCACGTAGCAGTAACGCTGCTCGGCGACGATCGGGGTTCCACGGATGGCTTCGCGATCCAGATTCAGCCCATAGCCCAACTCTTCCAGCAGGCGCTTTTCGAATCGCCGCAATGGCGGTTCTGCGTCAGATACCGTCATCAATTCCACCAACAGTGTCCGATACGCAGCAAACAGTCCGGGTAAGGGATCGCGCCGAGGCAGCAAATACACCAGCAGTTCGTTGACATAGAGCCCGGCCAGTACTTGAGAAGGCGATCGTGGTGCGGGGTACTCCGTCTCCTCGGCCGCCGTCAAATTGGCTAGATCACCCGCCCCGCTCCAGGACAGTAGCAGCGGTAAAAACGGCTGCAGCACGCTTTTCAACCGGGAGCGGGCGGACGCCGCGCCGCGTGCCACCAGACCCAGCCGACCATGTTCGTGGCTGAACACCTCCAGGAGTAAACTGGTATCGCGATAAGGACGGCGGTGCAAGATAAAGGCGGGCTGCAGCAACACGCGCATGGTGAAAGGAACTGGGGATCAACGCAGATGGGGTTCAAGACATCGACGGGTTGGAGTAACCCAAACTTTGCAGTGCCCGTTCGTCATCGGACCAGCCTTCGCGCACCTTGACCCAGGTTTGCAAGAACACCTTACGGGCGAATAAGCGTTCCATATCTTCGCGAGCCTGACGGCCAACCTCACGCAGAGTCGCCCCTTTATCGCCGATGACGATTCCCTTTTGCGTCTCGCGCTCCACCCAAATCACCGCATGGATGCGCACCAGACGCCCTTCCTCAACAAACTGCTCGATTTCGACGGTCAGCGCATAAGGCAATTCCTCGCGCAGTAAACGAGTCAGTTTTTCGCGAATCAGTTCCGCCGCCAGAAATCGCTCGCTGGCCGTAGTCAGTTGCTCCGCTGGGAACAGAAAATCACCCACTGGCAATAAGCGAGTGATCACTTGTTCCAGGGCGACCACATTGTCACCGTTAATCGCGGCCAATGGCACGATTTCACTGAAATTCCGCTTACTGGCAAGGTCTCGCAGAAATGGCAGCAGGCGACTCTTGTCGGCGATCCGGTCCACCTTGTTGACTGCCAATACCACTGGCCCTGTAAATTCCGCCAGACGATGCAGGACATCTTCATCCTCTTCGGTCCAACGCGGTGCCTCGACCAGCCATACCACCACATCCACATAGCTCAGCACGCTAACCGCCGCCCGGTTCAGATAGCGATTCAGCGCCCGTTGGCGACCCTGGCGATGATGTAATCCTGGAGTGTCCACATAGACGATCTGAGCATCGGCCAGGGTCTGAATACCGAGAATAAGATGTCGAGTCGTTTGCGGTTTGGGCGCAGTAATGCTGAGCTTTTGACCAATCAGTCGGTTTAATAAGGTGGATTTGCCCACATTAGGCCGACCCAGTAGTGCGACATAACCTGCACGAAATTCAGTCATTCCATCTGCTCCAGCAACTGGCGAGCCGCTTCCTGTTCGGCCTTACGACGGCTACTTCCCACCGCGATTGCACGAAATTCGTCCACCACACACTCTACGGTAAAGCTTTGTGCGTGTGGCTTACCTCCGATTTCCAGTACATTGTAGATGGGCAAGGGTTGTTGTCGGGCTTGCAGGGATTCTTGCAAGCGGGTTTTGGGATCTTTCAGTTCATCGGCGCTGAGCAATCGTGTCAAGCAATCCTGGAGCAGACGTAACACCAAGTCGCGACAAGCCGTCATGCCGCCATCCAGATACACCGCACCAAAAATCGCTTCCATCGCGTCCGACAGGATCGATTCGCGGCGAAACCCCCCGCTTTTGAGTTCACCCGATCCCAAGCGTAACCAGTCCCCAAGACACAAACTACGGGCCAGTCCGGCCAGGGTTTCGCCCTTGACCAAGCTAGCCCGCAAGCGGCTTAATTCACCTTCGCTGGCCTTGGGATACTGCTGGAACAAGTATTCGGCCACGATCAGGTTCAACAAAGCATCGCCCAAAAACTCCAATCGCTCGTTATTATGCGGCGAGGCGCTACGATGGGTGAGCGCCTCTTCCAGTAATTCGGGCTGATGGAAGGTATAGTTCAGGGCGGCACTCAGGTAGGACAGTGGCAGGCTCACGGATTCGGTGTTAGCGGAATGACTTCATCCTTTCTCAACACCACGGATAGCCCGTAGAACAGCTCGCGCTCATCCTGATAAACTAAATTGAGAACCCGGCCACCTTGTTCATTACGAATCTTGAGATCCTTCGCCGTGATGTTATTGACATAACCGATATCAAACCGCTTTTGAATGGCGGTTTGGATATCAGTTGAACTCATCTGCGCCAGCTGTGGCTCCTTACGGATACTCTCGATCGATGACTTGACCGTAAAGTACTGGATGTACATCGGTACTACCTTCATCCCAATTAGGGCGACAAACGCGATCACGATCATCACTAACAAGATACCGATCACGGTTATACCTTGCTGATCTTCCCGCCGTCGATTCTCTGTCATATGTTTTGCGTGCATCGTATTTATTCTCCTAGATTCATTTATTCGATCTTGCTACCGATTCGACCGCATCGACCTTTCAAGGTCACACAATCCCCGTTCATCCAAATCAAGAATGCTTTGCCGATCAGATTTTCTTCCGGTAAGGGTCCCCAAACTCGGCTGTCGCTACTATTGTCCCGGTTATCACCCATAGCAAAATAATGCCCGGCAGGCACTTGGTATTTCCAACCAATCGTACCATCCAACTCGCGATAGATCTGAAGTCCGGGCCAAAACCCAATGGACCCCCAATGATTTTCGGTCAGTACCTGAATGCGATGGGTGCTTTCACCCAGTTGCTCGCTGAATTGCTGGACATTCGGCTCACTCGGATCTTTTGGCTCTGGTGTCTGCGGGACCAGTTGGCCATTGATCCATAGTCGCTTGCCGCGATATTCCAATGAGTCACCAGGCAGGCCAACAATCCGCTTGATATAGGCCACTGTCGGATCGCGTGGGAATCGAAATACGGCCACATCCCCACGCGTTGGCTCGCCATTACCGAGAATTTTGGTATTCAATACCGGCAATCGCAAACCATACGAGAACTTATTAACCAGGATGAAATCACCGGTGAGTAAGGTAGGTACCATGGATTCCGACGGAATGCGAAACGGCTCGACGACGAAGGAACGCAATACCAACACCACTAGAATGACCGGGAAGAAGGATTTCGATAAGTCCACGTACCATGGCAGTTTCTCTGCGGCCGACAGACCACGCGCTCGGCGTGGTGCAAGGACCAGCGTGTCCAGCAACCAGATGCCACCAGTTAATACAGTCAGCACCACCAAAACGGCAGCAAAATCGATATTCATAAGCAGGAAAATCCGTTACGTAGCAGGAACGCGTGTTTCATGAGTTTTTATCCACCTGCAACACAGCCAGAAAGGCATCCTGGGGAATTTCCACCTTGCCGACCTGCTTCATCCGCTTTTTGCCGGCTTTCTGCTTCTCCAGTAACTTGCGCTTTCGGGTCACATCGCCGCCGTAGCATTTGGCTAGCACATTCTTGCGCAATGCCTTGACGGTAGTACGGGCGATGACTTGATTGCCGATGGCAGCTTGGATCGCAACCTCGAACATCTGGCGGGGAATCAGCTCTTTAAGCTTAACCGCCAGCTCCCGACCACGGTATTGAGCCTGCTCACGGTGGACGATGACCGCCAATGAATCCACCCGCTCACCGTTGATCAGCACATCCAGCTTGACCAATGGGGTGGCTTGAAACCGCTCAAAACTATATTCGAATGATGCAAAGCCACGACTGACCGACTTCAGGCGGTCGAAGAAATCCAGCACCACCTCGCTCAGCGGCAGTTCGAAGCTCAATTGCACCTGCCCACCTGCATAATGCAAACTCCGTTGTACACCACGCTTTTCGATACACAAGGTGATGATCGCACCCAGATAATCTTGCGGAGTCAAAATGTGGGCGACGATGATCGGTTCACGAATTTCAGCAATCTCGTTGATTGGCGGCAGCTTGGCGGGGTTATCGATTTTCAGGATCTCGTCTTCCACGGTCAGCACCTCGTAGATGACCGTCGGTGCCGTGGTGACCAGATCGAGATGGTATTCCCGCTCCAAACGCTCCTGCACGATCTCCATGTGCAGCAAACCGAGGAAACCGCAGCGAAAACCAAAGCCCATGGCCTGCGATGTTTCCGGTTCGAAATGCAGCGAGGCATCGTTCAGACGCAGTTTTTGCAACGCTTCACGCAGGGCACCAAAATCGTCCGAATCGACCGGGAATAGTCCAGCGAATACCCGTGGCTGTACTTTCTGGAACCCCGGAAGCGCTGCCGCTGCCGGTCGATCTGCCTGGGTTAGGGTGTCTCCAACCGGCGCACCGTCGATATCCTTGACCCCTGCGATGACATAGCCGACCTCGCCAGCACTCAGCAGCGGCCGTTCACTGCGCTTGGGAGTAAAAATACCGACTGATTCGACCTGGAACGTCCGCCCCGTAGACATCACCTGGATTTTCTGTTTGGGCGTGATCTGGCCATCCACAACGCGCACTAATGAAATGACGCCCACGAAATTATCGAACCAGGAATCGATGATCAACGCTTTGAGCGGTTCGTCCGGGCGACCTTTTGGCGAGGGGATATGCGTGATGATCGCTTCCAGCAGATCTTCGATGCCAAGGCCAGTCTTGGCACTAACCCGCAGAGCATGGCTAGCATCCAAGCCAATGATATCGCCGATTTCATGCGCCACCCGCTCAGGATCAGCAGAAGGAAGGTCAATCTTATTCAGTACGGGCAGGACTTCGAGTCCCTGCTCAATGGCGGTATAGCAGTTGGCCACGCTCTGGGCTTCGACTCCTTGGGCAGCGTCCACCACCAGCAGCGCTCCTTCACAGGCAGCTAGTGACCGGGAGACCTCGTAGGAGAAATCCACGTGCCCTGGCGTATCGATGAAATTGAATTGATAAGGCTGACCGTCGTGAGCCACATAACGCAGCGATACGCTCTGCGCCTTGATGGTGATACCTCGCTCCCTTTCCAGATCCATCGAATCAAGCACTTGCTCGGCCATTTCCCGTGCGCTCAGTCCGCCACAAACCTGGATGAAACGATCAGCCACCGTGGACTTGCCATGATCGATGTGCGCGATGATCGAAAAGTTACGAATGTGATCCATGAAATTCCATAAGCCCAGGTTCTGGCACGTTACCCAGGCAGATACTTGTTTGGGGCGGATGCATGAAAGCCCCCGCTGCTGCTTGGCGCGGAGGCTTGCGAGTATGATCTTTTCAGCAAAGGCGGGATTATAACGTTAATTACGGCTGGGAAAGCACCCCCACTGCCGATACTTCGGTAATCCGACGCAATACCCTGGGTTGAAATCGAGAATCACTTTCAAAGCGTTTGGAAAGCACGCGAACCGCCAGAAATCCCAAGCTCAGACCCAGTACCCCCGACAATACCACGAGTTCCTCGCCTGTACCGGCAAATGCCACTTGCCCCAGTAGCGCGCCGACCAAGAGTAAAAGCAATGGTAGCGAGTAGACCAGGAATGACCCTCGCAACAACACGCCATCGGCCAAACCGACATAGACTTTCTCGCCCACCTGCAACGGCTCCGTCGCAATCGCACGCACTTGGACTCGGCGGCCACTCCAAAATTTTCCCAGAGCTGCCGTGCCACAGCCTTCGCTAGCACCGCATGAGCCGCAGGCCGAATGCCGCTGAACTTCGACCCAAACATGGCTCTTGCCGGACTTCACTACCACTGCTCGTTCTTCAATCATGGTCTGGCACCTTGGAAACATGCTCGATTGCAGTAGCGATGCGCTGCACAGTCGCCGCTGGTACTTCTCCGATCACCAAAACTTGATAGCCATTCAACAGCATACCAAAAGCACTCATTGACCCTACTTGTGAACTTCCCTGCAGTAGTGCGGGTGTACCATTCAACTGTTCCAAGAAAACCGAAATGGTCGCCAATCCATCGGCAAACACCATATGCTCGACGGTATGGTGATCTGGGCCTTCAATAAATCGGTTGTGCAATAACTTGACGAAACCGTCCGGTAGCTGATGGACGCTCCATGCTGATTGCGTCACTGGTTCACCAGCGGGCGGCCACTGCTCCGCACTGGAGTTCTGGCTCATCTCGGTCGATTCGGTCGATGATGAATTCGCGTCCTGAGGCAGCGACTGCGGCTTGAACGCCTTCTCATCGATTTGTGGCTTGATCTCAAAATCAGTAAACATGAGCTGCTCAATCGGACGACCGTGCTCATCCAACAGCGCCGAACGCAATAACATGCCATTGCGCTGATCCAGCCATAATTGATAGCCAAATCGCCAAGTATCTCGTGGCTTGATGGCGACCACTTGTGCCTCTAGCCCGGCGACTCGATCCTGGCCCAACATCTCGAATTGATAGTAGCTACCCAGTCGCCCGAGTTCACGGGGAACGGATAAGGGAAAGCGCGTACCTCGATAGTCACCACCACTGAAAGTCGCATTCTGTTTCGGCAACAAACAAGTAACACTATTATTCGCCGCCAAAATTTCCCGTGATGGGCCATTGAGGGAAAATAATCGCTGCCGCTCACCTTCGGAGCCGCCACCATGAACGATCCGCATTGCTTCTATGTGAGGGCCTTGAACGTAGACGAAGGTCCCCTCGTAATTCAGGGTTTGAGTGGCCTGAATCATACGCTCCAGCCACTGTCTTGCTTCTTCGGCGACCGGTTGGGACCAACCAGCGGCTGACAGCAAACCTGTCACGAACGCCAAGGCGGCACAATTCAATAGCTTGTGCTTCATGATTCTAAATTCTAAAAGGTTTTTAGCGGCCAGCTTGCTGATAGCCGACCATGCGCACGTAAGGCAGCATGCCGTGCATACTGTTTAGGGAGGCATACCCGTTATGGTTGACCAGATAGCTGTTCAGTCGAGCGTCCACCGGCTCACCGGCAGCATCTATTTGCTGAGCAGCGGCGATGGGTTGCACCATACGAGGAGCGAAGGCAGAACTGGATGAGCTGTCAGCGACTTGCTGAGCAATAGGAACGGGGGAAACTTCATCACTTTGAGTCAGTTTGAGTCCAAACATCGTAACTAACACTACCGATGCAGCCAGTCCAAACCCCGTGACCGGCTTATACCAAGCCGGTAGCGATTTGCTGACCGGTTGTGGCAGAGGTTCGTCTTCAATCGCCTGGCGAATCCGCGCAGAGAAGCCAGAATCGAGCATATCCGGTAAATGACCTTGTATCACATCGCTGATCAAGTGATAGCGAGACCAACTTGCTTGTAAGTCATCCTCTCGACACAGTCGACGTAATACCAGAGCGATTTCCATTTCATTGAGTTCATCGTCGACCAGCGCCGAAAGCTGGCTCGCCGCGATATCGATCTCGTTCGTGGCTCGCGCCGATAATTGTTTAGTCGTCTTATCAGACATGACTCTATCTCGAAACTAGCTTAGTAGTGGACGCAACTTGGTATCGATCGACTCTCGGGCCCGAAAGATCCGAGAACGTACCGTGCCGATCGGACACCCCATGGTTTGGGCAATTTCCTCATAACTCATTCCCTCAAGTTCCCGCAGGGTGATCGCCGTACGCAAATC
>JACSSB010000335.1 GCA_014879435.1 Phycisphaerales bacterium | reverse complement strand
ACCAGATTGATGGTGCCGACCACCAAGCGGATCTGGGCATTTTCATAATCTTCGCCGGAACGGTTATCCACCCGCACGAAGCTTTCCAAGCGCATAGTGCGCTCCTCGGGATCGGCGATAGCCAAATAATCCGCCGCCCAACTGATGCCGGAAGTGAAGTAGCTGATTTCGATGGTGGCCTCGCGATTGGCATCGCTACGCACATTCCAGTACAAGGTTTGTGGCTTGTCGTGGGGGAAGGTGGTATCGAGTACTTCCAGCCCGGTCTTGGATGCGGGGAAGCGTAGCTCCACCGAGGTCGGATCGATCAGGGTATTGGCCCAGGAAAACTGTAAAGGATTGACGCCCTGCTTGAAGGTCACCACCCGTGTTTCCCGCACCAGGGTCAGATCTTCGGAGTTGTAGATGGTCAGTTGCACCGTGCGCCGTTCAGGCACAGTGGCAAGATCGACATTATCGGCGGATAGCGCCAGCGTCGGTAATAGACCGAGCAGGAAAAAAAATAAGGCAGGCACAATTGGATGACGGGTCATGGCGCTCACCATTCGTTGTTCAGGGTCAGCCGCAGGGTATGGATCTGCTTTTGTGCCGAATCGTCAGTGGCACGAGCGGGCAAATCCACATGGAAGAGCAGCTTATCGGCGTCGCTCTGTTCCGGGTCGGGCTGGCGTAGCGTGCCATCTCCCAGTGTCCATTCCGGGTCGCGGCCGTTGTCGCCACGGAGTGCATCGCGAATCTGACGCACATTTTCGACGATATCCAGCGTGACTGGCTTGTCCTTGAAGTTTTCGATCTCGTATTTCAGCGTGATGTCGTAGCGATACAGATCGCCAGCGATGCGTTGGCGCTCGTTGCGTTCTACGGTGCGCCGTACTTCAATGTCGCGAGCGAGACCCAGATAGAGCTCCAGCTTGTCATCCGGCGGGGTAAAGGTAGCGCGATCTTCGCCAAGAAAGGCGTCGCCACCTTGGCCATCGTCCTGAAAGATGCGTACTTTGCCTTCTGGTAGTGCTTCTCGACCGAGGGGATTTCCAGCGTTCTTGATCACGTAGTGCATCGGTACCTTGAGTTTGTCCTGAGCACGATCCAGATAGCCAAATTTTACTGGATCGCAGGTATAGGTCTTGCGCACTGGCACAGTGGTGAAACGATCCAGTTGGACTTCCTTGGTCTCGTTCAGGCCCAGTGATTTCTCGAAGCGTTTGCCGACCCCAACCCAGAATTGGGCGGCGTCATAAGCTTCGTTGGCGGCATTGCCGATGCGCAGGTATTGCGCTAGATCGAGGGTCTTTTCATCATGGTCAGCCACGGCGCGGTAGTGAAACTCCTTGCTCAAGCCTTCGAGTACATAACTGATCCGCATCCGCGCAGTGCCAGAGGCGTTGGCAGCCACTGACCACACTAGGGCGGTTTCGTTGGGAGGGTAGCTGACTGAGAGCACCTTGGCGTCCAGCGGTTGTTCACCAGTCGAGCTGAGGATGCGCAGCACCAGAGTGTCCGGGTCGATGCGGGTATTGACCCAAGAAAAATCCACTTGGTTGACGCCCTTGACCAGAGGAACGATGCGTTCTTCCTCGACTAGAGCGATTTGCGGGTGATCGAGTTGGATTTCCACCCGTTCACGCACTGGCAGAGTAGTGAGTTTGATGCGGGCCAGTACATCTGCTGGCGCGATGCCAAGCAGAAGTAGCATGCCGAGAGGATACAGCAATGGGGTTTGGTTCATTGATCGCGACCTCCAAGGGTTAAGCGTATTGCTACCACCTATAAACGTTCGCTACCGGTTTTCGGGGTTAAGGTACCGTAAATCAATGGCACGAATGGGGCGGGGTTTGCGGCCATCCGCTTTTAGGCTTGTAGGGGCAGGGGATGTATCTAAAACTAAGATGGCTGATTGAGGAGGTGATGCAGGCTTAATCGGCGGCGTAGGCCAACGATAGCGCGCCGGGGCCGAGACTGGCGCTACCAGTTGCGCTCATGGTGGATATTAGGACCTCTACGCCCCATTGGCGGGTGTGGCGTTCAAATTCGATGAGGCTGGGTTTCAGTCTAAGTGCTTGCAGATCGCCCGCATAACTGATGCTGACCAAAGGATTTCTTAGGCCCAATTCGATGGTTTTTCGGACATGATCCAGTAAGTTTGACAAAGCGGTGTCGAAGCTGCGTCCCTTGAATACGCGTTGGATCGTATTATCGAAAAAACGGAAGACCGACTTGCCACCGAGCAGTACATCCAGGCGAGATTCTGGAAATGCCATGCGCATTTCGTTGTTGCCGCCCACCCAGTTGCGGGCATGGGATAAGTCTCCGGGCAGAATGTAGCAGTGTACATAGCGCCGAAAATCTTCGATCTGTCGCCGTAATTCGTTAAAAGCCAGATCAGGATCGCGCAGCAGCCGGATCGCCGCGTCAACCAGTATCGCCTCGCCAGCGAAGGCAGTTTTGCTGTCAAGTACATTCAGATGAAATGGGGTCTGCAAGCCCGCCAGTCGACGTTTCTCGCGATAGCCGCGCAAAATCGTGAAGGAGGCTTCGGTCGCGTTCTGAAAGGTGTGACTGAGGGTTTGTGAAAGGCTAATGAGAATGGCCCGGTCGTACTCGATAACCCAACGATCTAAAAGTAATTTAGCAATCGTTTCGGCCGGACAGGGTTCGATCGCCACTTTCAGGTTCGGCGATGCGGTATGCTGGCGAAAAAAGGCCAGGATTAAGTCGGTATTTCGAGTGTCGGAATAGGCTTGACCGTTAAGGATCAGTTTGCTGGGCAATACCTGCAATTGATACTGCTGCACGTAAGTATCTGGTAAGTCGCAGGTTGTATCGATCACCATCACGGTTTTCACATCAGTGTGGCTCCGGGGTACGAGGTAACCGGCCTGAGTATTCAACCGGCATCACGGTCACTGGCGTAGAGCGATTCGAATCGGCAACCATAACCAAAATGATCTTCTTGTTCGTTGGACGTGATGATGCGCACGATGGTGGCGGTAACCTCCAGTTCGGTGTCGGCCAGATCATCCACCCGGATGAAGAGGTACAGCATCGTTCCGATCTGCAGTTCCTGTTTAGACCACAACAAGATCCCACCGGCACTGATGTTGCTGATGAAGCCTTCACGCAGTTCCCTGACGCCAGTGACTTGATACTGGGTTGTGACATTGATCTTCGTGCGGGTAAACTGCCTTTTTTCGATGCGATCAACCATGAGCGCACTCCAGACGGCTCTTAGGATAGCTGGGGAAATGTCTGGAACGATGCCCTATCACACCCCTGCAAAGTCGGTTAAACTGCCACAAAATTATCGCATCAACCGTCTAGCAAGCCAAGGCGCGAATCTCTTCTTCAATCCTACGCGTGACGAGGCACCGGCATGCACAACTCGGATATTTTCAACCAGATTGAAAAACATCGCTCCTATACCGCAGGTCAAGTCGTCTTCCAGGAGGGAGAGTCGGGAGATAATCTCTACATCGTGGTGGAGGGAGAAGTCGATATCATGATGGATCGTGGCTACGTCTTGGAAACGGTCGGTCCTGGGGGCATTGTTGGAGAACTTGCCTTGGTGGACGACAAGCCACGCAGCGCCACAGTCATGGCCCGTACCGATTGTGTGCTGGCACCGGTTAACCGATCGCATTTTCTAGCACTTGTCAGGATGACTCCCTCGTTCGCTATCCAGGTCATGCGAGTAATGGCTGAACGGTTGCGCCATACCACCAGTCGGCTCTGCGATTGATGGATCGACCGATTCCCCTATGACTCGCTATCATCGATCAATGATCAGTCTACGTACCTGAAATAACGCCTTCCCGCAAACGCACAACGTGATGCATGCTCTCGTGTCACGGCGATTTCCTCTGTGGAAATTTCTATGCCTGAAGCTTCTCTTGCTCATCAAGATAATTTGAATTTAACCCGTGGTGGCCTATTGGAAGACTATCCGGTCCCTAGTTCTGGCTACGACGAGATGTTCTCAGCTCCCGGACAGCTGCGTTCTCATTGGCACGACATGGCGCGAGCACTGGAGGAGATTGGGGGTGATGAGCTAGAGCGTCGGCATTCCGAAGTCCAACGGTTGCTGCAGACGGACGGGGTGACCTATAACACCTACGATGATTCGCGTGGTTCGCTGCGACACTGGTTAGTCGATCCCATTCCTCTACTGATGACCGGCGAGGAATGGAGTACGCTGGCGGCGGGATTGGAGCAGCGCACGCGCTTGTTGAACGCTTTGTTGGCCGATTTGTACGATCAGCGCTTGGCGATTCGCCAAGGTTGGCTACCGCCAGAACTGATCTATGCCCACCCTGGATTTCTGCCGCCTTGCCATCGATCATTGCCGGCCGGTTGTCGCTCACTGATCTTTCATGGCGTAGATCTGGCCCGTGGGCCAGATGGCACATTTCGGGTTCACGGGGACCGTGCCCAGTCGCCTTCCGGTGCTGGCTACACCTTAGAAAATCGGGTCATTCTGGCACGCGCACTGCCGATGCTCTATCGCGATGCGCCCTTGCGTCGTCTGGCCAGTTTCCTAGAGACAGAACGCGCCACGCTCACAGGATTGGCACGTCACAATCCGGATAGCCCGCATGTGGTGCTGCTGACCCCCGGTCCCAATAGCCCGGTTTATTTCGAGCATGCGTACTTAGCCAACTACCTGTCGCTCAGCCTAGTCGAAGGCGAAGATCTGGTAGTGCGCGATGGCCGGGTCTGGTTGAAAACCCTCGGTGGGTTGCGCCCGGTGGATGTGATCCTCAGGCGAGTTCTGGATGGTTTTTGCGATCCACTGGAACTGCGCGGCGACTCTTTGTTGGGTATCCCTGGCCTACTGCAAGCGGTACGTGGTGGCCATGTTGCGCTTGCCAACGCGCTTGGTTGTGGTCTGATCGAAAATCTGGGATTGGCCCCCTTTATGCCGCTGTTGTGTCGGCAGTTGCTGGGTGAGGATCTCCAGCTTCCCTCTCTGCAGACCTGGTGGTGCGGTGATCCGACCGAGTGCAGTTATGTATTGGCGAATCTAAACCGGCTGGTGATTCGCTCGATCCTGTCGAATGGGCCTTGCTGGGATGGTGCCCAGCTCGACGCAGCGGCGCGTGCGCGCTTGATTGAGCGGATTCGCACCAACCCATACCAGTTTGTCGGCCAAGAACCATCATCGTTGTCCACCGCGCCAGTGCTGCAAGAAGGTCGGTTGGCGCCACGGCCGGTAACCCTGCGCGGCTTCGTGGTTGCCGATGGTGATGGTTATCGGGCGATGCCCGGTGGTTTGGCTCGGGTCTCTCCCGGTCTAGACACGCTGCAAGCCTCGCTGCGAAACGGTGGTATCAGTAAGGACTGGTGGGTGCTGGCACCGACTCCCCAACGTCACGTCAGTCTGCTGCGGCAATCCTACGGCCCCATCGTGGTGACCCGCGACGGTAGCGATCTACCCAGTCGGGCCGCCGATAATCTGTATTGGTTGGGCCGATACCTGGAGCGGCTCGACAGTACGGCACGATTACTGCGCGAAGCGCTCGGGCGATTGTTGGAATGGGAGCAGGATAATACTGATGAGCGCTGTCTGGACGACTTGCTCGATGCATTGGATATTCCAGTACCACCGGTAGCGGAGTCGCCACGTGCGCGTTTCTTCAATCTGCGACAGGAGCTGCTGAGTCTGATCACTGATTCAGAACATCCCGGCAGCATGCAGGCCTTATTCGAAGGCTTGCTGCGCACCGGTCGTGCGGTACGTAATCATCTGGGCGATGATAGCTGGCGCTTGCTGAACCGGTTGCAGCACAGCATCCAGGAGCCGCCCAAGGGATTGAGTGCCCGCCAGACGCGGGAGTCGCTGGAGGAAGAATTAGTACTGATGGCGGCATTTTCTGGCTTGAACAATGAAACCATGCCACATCATCAGGGTTGGTTATTTTTTGATATCGGCCGTCATCTGGAGCGGGTGTTGCACACTCTGGAATTGTTCAAGCTGGCTTTCGTCACGGCACGCAACCCTGGGTTGCCGCTGTGGGAGGTGGTGCTCACCCTCACCGATAATCTGACAGCCTATCGTCGCCGCTACCGCTCCGCGTTGCATCCGACCGCGATCATCGACCTGTTGTTGTTCGATGAAGGAAATCCTCGCTCGGTCGGTTATCAATTGCGGCGGTTGCAACGCAATGTGGGCCGTTTGCACCGACCGATAAGTTCTACCTACCACAGTGCCGAGGAGCGTTTGATTCTGGAGTCCTTCACGACTTTACGGCTTGCCGATATCGAAACTCTGGCCACGCTCTTGCGCGACAGCACCAGCTCTAGCACCGAGTTGACCCGATTACTGGATGCGGTACATGCGCCCTTGCTGAAATTATCGGACGCCCTGACCCACAGCCACTTTAGCCATGCCGAAGTTCCTCGGCAGTTAATCACCATGCGACCGTGAAATACACCATTACGCACTGCACTCTTTACCACTACAGCAGCGATGTTGCTCTGTGCCACAACTTGGCGCGGTTGCTGCCTCGGGAAACCAGTTGGCAGCATTGCCAACCCAGTCGAATCACCATTCAGCCACGGCCCGCGCTGTCTGCTGAGCGACGAGATTTTTTCGGTAACCGAGTGCTGTATTTCGCGATCCAGGACATTCACCAACGCCTTGAAGTGAACTTTGTCACCAAAGTTCAGGTACTGGATACCCGGCCATTCACGCCTTCCAGCCCGTCACCCGCTTGGGAGCAGGTGCACAAGATGCTGCGTGAGGACCCAGATCCTGAAATCATCGATGCTCGGTTATTTATGCTGGATTCGCCGTTTGTGGCCGTGCATCCGTCATTTCTTGATTATGCGAAGCCCAGTTTTCCACCAGGGCGGCCGTTGCTGGAAGCCATGACGGATCTGAATCGAAGGATCAATCGGGAATTTACCTATGATCCGCATTTCACCACCACCGCCACGCCACTGGACGAAGTTCTGAGCGAGCGGCGTGGGGTTTGTCAGGATTTCGCCCATCTGGGGATTGCTTGTCTGCGGTCCTTGGGGCTGGCGGCGCGTTATGTCAGCGGCTATCTGGAAACGATTCCGCCACCGGGCCAGCCGCGGCTGGTCGGTGCCGATGCCTCACATGCTTGGTTGGCGGTGTATGTGCCTGGCACAGGCTGGGCGGAGTTCGATCCAACCAATGACTGCATGCCAGGAGAGCGGCATATCACCTTGGGTTGGGGCCGGGATTATGGCGATGTTGCGCCGCTCATTGGGGTGATGACCGGTGGTGGTTCGCACTCGCTGGAAGTGGCGGTGGATGTGGAGCCGTGGGTAGAGCCGGTTGATCATGATGAGGAAAAAGGAAAAAAAGACAAGGCGGCCTGATCTCCTTCAACCTGCGGTTTATTGGATCAGATCCGGATTGCCAACACGTCGCAAGGGGCGCCATGCAACACCGCGTTAGCAGTCGAACCGAGCAGTAGCGCTAGACCATGGCGTCCGTGGCTGCCTACCACGATCAGATCCACACTGTGATTTCGTGCGGCTTCGAGAATACCTTCCCTGGTGGAAGGAGCGCTGACTACCCACTGCGTGGCATTTTCCATTTCCAAGCGGTTTGCTATTTTGCCAAGAGCCTGCTGTGCCGCCTGCAACAGCGTTTCGTCGGGGACATCGGGCAATACCGGTAGCAGTTCGTAGCCACCGCACAGGCTGATATTCATATCCTCAATGACATGAATGAAGCTCAGTCGAGCGCCACATTGACTGGCGATCTCTTTGGCGCGCTCACCGATTCGTAATGCTTCGTCGGAAAAGTCGGCGGCGAACAAAATATGTTGGTAAGCCATCTCGC
This sequence comes from Phycisphaerales bacterium, assembly GCA_014879435.1. GTDB lineage: Bacteria > Pseudomonadota > Gammaproteobacteria > Competibacterales > Competibacteraceae > Competibacter. The sequence continues at coordinate 7,861 of JACSSB010000335.1, read as the reverse complement.
TATTCTCCCAAGCAATTTCACTGAGATCGGATCGGGTCGTGGTGTTCAGTCGGCCCGGTGGCTGAGGTGTTTCGACTTATTTCGACTTCATTTCGACTTTATTGTGTCATTGCTTCCAGTAGCATTTGCAAAAATTCACGGGTCTGCTGGTGAGTCGGATCGTTCGGTGGCAATTGTTTTTGGGCCTCGCGCAAGGCGCTCGCCCCTAGTCGTATCTGTACCAAGCCGAGGTTGTGTAGGCTTCGCACATCGTCGTGGTAGCGCAGGGCCTCTCGATAAGCCCATTCCGCCGCATCCAGTCGTCCCTGCTCGGTGTAGAGATTGCCTAATTGGAACCAGGGATCGGCTTGTTTTGGCTGTAAACGGGCGAGTTGTAAATAGTACGCTTCCGCCACGTCCCAGCGACCAGTGGCGTAAGCTTGCCGTGCACGCTCTTCGATGGCATCCGGTTCTGGGGAAGTTGCAGCGGCTAGTGGAGTAACGGACGCTAGCGTGGCTGGAACCATCGAATCGGTTGACCCGCACGGGGCGGTAGATTCCCGATTCATCGATATGCCTGGTGTTGTGGCACAACCGGCCAAAGCCGCGCAGTAGGCCGCGATGAGTGGAATCCGAATACGCATTGAAATAGATCTCGTAACCGTAGTCATTTTAAGGGTATGTTGTGGAACACACCGTATATTCCCAAGTCATATCGATAATATTTTGCCAATTGAAGCCTCTCATGTCTCATCGTTTGTTTTCCCTGATCCTGAGCCTGATATTTAGCACGAGCTCCATAAGCTTGGCGTTTGCGCAATCCATTCGCCTGCCGGACATGGGTGATCCCTCGCGGGTCTATTTTGGTGCCGATGATGAGCAGCAGATGGGTTTGGGCATCATGCGGCAGCTTCGTGCGCGTGGCGCGGTGTTGGACGATGTGCAGTTGAACGAGTACCTCGATTCTGTAGGGCAGGGGATCGCGATCTACGCCGATCAGAATGGCGTACCGTTTACTTTTTTTCTGGTTCGCGATTCCAGTATCAATGCCTTTGCTTTGCCTCACAATTTTATTGGCGTCAACGTTGGTTTGTTATTGGCCACGCAACGGGAAGACGAGCTGGCCGGGGTTATGGCCCATGAAATCGCGCATGTCTCACAAAAGCATATCGTTCGTGCCGTTGCTGATATGAAGCGCTTGACCTTACCGCTAGCGGCGGCTATGGCGGCTTCGGTGGCGTTGGCAGCGACCAGCAGTCAGGCAGGTCAGGCAGCCATGATGGGGAGCATGGCCGCAGGTGCGCAGCATCAGATCAGCTTTACCCGTGCCAATGAACAGGAAGCGGATCGAATCGGTATGCAATTGTTGGCCAATGCCGGTTTTGATCCTCAGGGTATGAGTAGTTTCTTTACGAGACTGGAGCGCATGTCCAGTGGCGAGGCGCGCAACCAGATTCCCGAAATGTTGCTGACGCACCCGCGACCGGAGAGCCGTGCTGCCGATGTGGGAGGGCGAGTTGAGATTCCATCGCGTCGCCGCGTCGTTTCCCGCGATCCCAAAGCCTATGCGCTCGCCAAGGCTCGAGCGCTGGTACTGACGACCGAGGATATCCGTACCTTGCTCAGGGAATTGGAGACCCGATTGGGTAAGGGAGATAGCTCCGACCAAGTCTCCACACGTTATGCCTATGCACTAGCGTTGCGTCAGGCGGGTCGCTACGATGAGGCCAATCAGCAGATGGGACGCTTGATCGACAATGATCCCGACCGTTTGGCTTTCCGAATCGAGGCAGCGGAAATTGCGCTGGCTCTGGGTAATTCGCAACGATCTTGGCAATTATTTGAAGAAGCCCGCAAGCTCTATCCCAACGATTTTGTCCTGGCGATGCATTATGGTCGCGCCTTAGCGACTCAAGGCGATCCAAAATTAGCGATGCGCTTACTGCAGCCGCATCTACGCCGCCATCCTAATGATTCTCTCTTATATGCCAGTTATGCCCAGGCCGCACAGCGGGCGGGCGATAGCACGGCAACCTATACCACGATGGCCGAGTATCATTATCTGAACGGTGAATTATTGCCTGCCATCGAACAGCTGGAACTTGGCCTTCGTAATCCTGGACTCTCGCCGAATCAGGAAGCGCAATTGCGTGCGCGTCTCAAGCAGTTCAGGGCAGAGGCTATCGCGCAGAAACTGCCCGTTCCCAAACGAGCCACGCCTTGAAGTACGGAAAATGCTTGGGGAATCCCCCTGAGAGGTGGTTTATCAAGAAGATAAGCTGACGTTGTACCGTTATCAGCCTCGGGTGGCGCAGCCCCATTCGGTACCGTTGCTGATCGTGTACGCTCTGGTCAACCGGCCCTATATGATGGATTTACTGGTGGATACCCTCGGTAATCTGCCGGGGCAATTGCTGAACTTCACCTTTCTGTCGCTGAGCCCGTTTCGTCTGACCGGGCAGAAATATGTAGATTTAATCGATATCCTCGACGATGCAAAGGCGCTGAAAAACTTTACTGCGGATGGAAAAATGGATTTTCGATAGTCCAGATCAGGCCGGAGAGGTATTCCGCCAGTTTGTGAAGGATTTCTTTCAACGCAATAAGTTGATCAAGGGCGAGGTCAGCATCGGTGCACAAACAGTGAATTTGCGGAATATCACCATGCCGATGCTGAATGTGTACGCCACTCAAGATCATCTGGTACCACCCGCTGCGTCCAGAGCTCTAGCGGCGCTTTGTGGTAGCCAGGATTATACGGAGCATTCGTTCCGCGGTGGCCACATCGGTATTTATGTGAGCGCCCGCGCCCAGCAAGAAGTTCCACCCACCATCGCTACTTGGTTGCTGGCACGCTAAAACAGAGTGCTGTGGCCATTACGGGGCGTGGTGTGTAATCTCGTGCCTACTCAAATTTTTTTATCTTTACGCGCCTTCGATGGTTTTTCTCGTGTGCCGACTGGAGTCGAACCCTCGATCTGAGCGGTTTGCTGCGAAGAGAGAGGTGCCGATTCGGTAATCGCTTCCGGTGGAACATAGGGTTTCTGGAGTCGCTCGTTGACGCTTTTCCATAATGAAAGATTGTGTTCCACCAGATCGCTGATCATCGTCAGTGGATTCTTGCCGATAAACGAGCGCATTTGTTCCCGGAACAGGTGCTGCTGATCCACGAATGCCTGTAAGCTTTTTTCCAGATAATTGCCCATCATTCCCTGTAGGGTATCGCCATAAAAACGGATGATATGTGCCAGCACTTCCGTAGTGAAGATCGGATTGCCTTGTTCTTCTTGCTCACTAATGATCTGCAGCAAAATGCCCCGCGTGATGTCGGTATTGGTACGTGCGTCGATAACATGAAAGCTGGCGCGGTCCAGCACCAGTTGTTTGACATCCTCAAGGGTGATGTAACTACTGATGGCCGTGTCGTAAAGTCGACGGTTCGGATATTTTTTGATAGTGCGCGGTTCGCTCATATTAGGCATATAAAAAGCAGAGCGGCGCCAGCCCAGGAAAGGCCAGCGCCGCACGGTACTAGAACTTAGCGGAAATAGAGACCGCCATTGACGGTGACATCTTCGCCGGTCAGGAAGCCGGCATCTTCTGCCGTCATGAAAGCGACCGTCCGGCCGATCTCTGAAGGCTCGCCAAGGCGGCCAACCGGGATGGTCTTGACGATGGCGGCCAGCACGTCTTCGCGGATGGCCCGCACCATTTCAGTACCGATATAGCCGGGGGAAATGGAGTTGACGGTGACGCCCTTCTTGGCGCATTCCTGAGCCAGCGACTTGGTGAAGCCGTAGATTGCCGCTTTGGTGGCTGAATAGTTGGTTTGACCGGCCTGACCTTTGATGCCATTGACCGACGAGATATTAACGATACGACCCCAACCCCGCTCTATCATCTTCCCATAGACCTGCTTGGTCATATTGAAGACGCTGTTCAGGTTGGTATTGATGACGGCGTGCCACTGTTCCGGAGTCATCTTGTGGAACATGGAGTCACGGGTAATACCCGCGTTATTGACCAGAATTTCAACCGGGCCGACTTCCGCCTCGATCTTTTTGCAGGCTTCGGCGCAGGATTCAAAATCGGTGACATCGGCAAGATAAACTGGAATATCAAGACCTTCGGCCTTGCGGGCAGCCTTCCACTTGTCCACGGCTTCCTGGCTGAGGCCATTGTAATCAACTGCAACGACGCGACGGCCCTGTTCGGCCAGCGCTTTGCACATGGCCGTACCCAAACCACCGATACCGCCAGTAACGACTGCGACTCGAGACATTAGAGACTTCTCCTCGGATTTATTGATTGGAATTGATCGCGTTCGGCAGCCGATGCAACACTCTGGCTGCCGTCGATACACAGGGTCGCGAGACCCTTCTTGGCGTCACGGCGGACCATTTTGTGCAGCAGAGTCACCAAGATGCGGGAGCCGGAGGCACCGATCGGATGGCTCAGCGCGATGGCGCCGCCATTGACATTCACTTTGCTGGTATCCCAGCTTATTTTACAGTTAGCAGAGATCGCCTGGGTGGCGAATGCTTTGTCGGATTCGATTAGGTCGAGCGAGTCCGCTGTCCATCTGGCCTGGCGTAGGTCGGTGCGAGACGCTGGAATCGACTCTGCGCGCATGATTTCGAGATCTACGTTGGCCTTGGCATAGGCGGTGGTGTGCGCCAACGGTTTGAGACCAAGATTATGCGCAGCACTGGCCGTTGTGGCGATGATGGCAGATGCGTTGCTGGCGGTGACACTTTCATCCTGTTTGAATGCTGACCGCAGCTTGCTTAGATCGGTGGTGATGGTACCCGCCCGTGGGAATTCATCAATGTCGAATAGAATGGGTTTGCCCTTACGTTGCAGAATCTCGATCGGTACAATTTCATTTTTTAGCTTACCGTCCTTCAAGATTCACCTCCAGATAGTCCCATTTATGCTGGAAACCATTTATTTATATGTAACAAACACCCCATTCTGGAACCAATCTAGGCGCAGCATATTGAAGCTTGTCATAATTCTTGTCAACCGCATTCTGGCAATGCGGTATTGGACGATTTTGCGGAATATCATTCAATTTTAGTGTGAAGTATCCCAAATTCATATACATGATTTCTTAAGGGGAATCAGGTTGTGAAGAAGTGGGTGATAGCTCAAGATGAACCAGCAGAGTCGATTGCCACAGGTTGCAATTGTCATCACTGACCATGAAAAATCGTCGGTTCTGATAGCGCGTCAGCCCTTCAAAATTATCCAGCAGCCAACCTTGACTACTGTCGAGAATCGCTACGTCAGTTATCGATAAAGGTGTTTTTTGCTCAGCCGTTAGCGGTTTGACGTGGCGTAGACTGATGATCAAGGGACGCAGTGGAGCCGTGTATGCGCGTTCTAGGGTGAGTAAACTGCCATCGGGCAATGCTTCCATGGCGACCAAAGCACTACCAGGGGCGGTGCCGAGTCGATAGCTCCAGAACCGGCCGTTGTCAGCGAAGAGACGAATTTGGTCGATGGGATCACCACGCAATGGAGCTTCGGTTCCGATCAGCAGGCCCCAGCGTGGATCAAGCGTTATCGCTTCCAAAGCTTGATTGCGGTCGCGGTAATTGCGAATGTCACGCAGAGGTTTGGGCAAGGATTCCTCGCCGCGCCATTGGCCGCCAGGACTGTAGCGTATCACCCGTGGCCGAAGCTCGAATGAAATCAGCAGTTCGGTATCGCCAAGCGAGCCGTTATCACCATTGCGGATGGCCAAATCCTCGGCATCGTCAAAGGGAGAATGGACTGGCTGGCCGGATGCGTCCAGCAGGGGATAGGCGGCGATGATGCGCACGCCGATCAGCACTCCGTGCGAATCGAACTCCGGCCGCAAATGAAAGAGTCCGCCGATATCAGAAACGGCGTACAGCAGTTTTTCGTCCTCATCCCAAGCCAGTCCAGACAAGCCACATAATTTCAGATCGTTGATCACGGCCTGGCTCAGCCGCAGTACGCCAAGCCAGCGAATACCCGCAGCGGTTTGCCCAGGGCCGGCATGATCGGCGAGTGTGATCGGTGTTGTCTGGAATTTCTGGGCGCAAGCACTTTGTAAGCTGAAAATCAGCGCAAGAGCCAAGAATAGACGGGGCATGTCAACTCCGAAGTGATTAAAACGGTTGGAATCAGGCGGGAATTAGGATTACGGCTCAATCGCTGTAAAAGGCGCTCTTGAGGTATTCATCATGCCCGTGGCGCAGTATCACTGCGATGACTGCCGCCACGGGTAATCCCAGCAAAATGCCAAAGAAACCGAACAAATGGCCACCGGTCAGCACCGCAAACAGCACCGCTACCGGATGCAAGCCAATACGGTCACCGACCAATTTCGGGGTTAGCACAAAATCGCTGATCAGCTGACCAACACCGAAGACGATCAGTACCGGTACTAGGCTCAGCAGGCTGTGATACTGCAAGATTGCGACGATGCTAGCGACACCGATGCCGGTGATCAGGCCCAGGTAAGGCACGAAGCTCACCAGCCCGGCTAGCATGCCGATCAGCAGCGAGGATTGCAGCCCGATAACCGCCAGCCCGGTCGAGTAAATCACTGCCAGCGCACCCATCACGACAAATTGACCGCGCAGGAACGCCCCGATGACCTGATCAGATTCTCGCGCTAGTGTGTTGACCGTTGGCTCGATATGGCGTGGTAGCAAAGCACGGATCTGGGCAACGAGCAGATCCCAGTCGCGCAGTAGATAGAAAGTGACCACTGGTATCAGTACCAAGTCGGCCAGCCAGGTAAAAATCGCGCTGGATGACTCTCGAAATGAATGCAGCAGATCGACGGCCAGATTGCCGATCTCATCGGCATAGTTGCGCAACTCCGTTCGTAGCTGACTAAAGTCCAACAAATTCGGATCAATACCGAAGGCATCACGCAACCAGGGTGAAAGGCTAGTATTGATGTCACCGAGATAATCCGGCAATCGTTGCAATAGATCCTTGAATTGATGGGTGAGCATCGGAATGATCAGTAACAGTAGCAGCAGCAGCCCAAACACGATAATGCCGAATACCAAGCTGACCGCCCAGGATCGCGATAGTTTGTGCGCTTCCAGCCGATCAATCAGCGGATCGCCCAAGTAGGCCAGCAAAGCGGCGAACAGGAATGGAGTCAGCACCGGTGCCAGCAGATATAGCAAAAAGGCGGAAATCGCTACGACGATCAGCCAGAAGCGTGCCCGTGGTGGCGTATCGGGTGGTTTGATGGGTAGTGACGCGGGTTGAGTCTCAAGGGTCATGATGATGGGGACGATCAATTGTATGGTGGCGCTGGCGCCAAGCCGCGTGGCCCCAGCGCCAGACATAGGTCGCTCCGCTCCAGGCGGTGGTCAGCGCAGTCAATCCGATGAGGATCGCCAGCAGTTGCGGCGGTAATGGCACGATTCCATGATTGGCGATCACTGCGAGAACTAGGGACAGTTGCATCAGAGTATTCAGCTTACTGATCATCAGCGGTGCAGCCTGGAAGGGTGCGATCAGAAAGTGATAGCTGATTGCGCCGCCAACGATCAGGACATCTCGCACAAGTATCAGAACGACCAGCCAACTTGGTAGTTCGTTAAGCCAGCCCAGGCTCAGAATTGCACCAAGGAGCAGCAGTTTGTCGGCGATGGGGTCGAGGATACCACCCAGTTCACTGGTCCAGCCATAGTGTTTGGCTAGAAAGCCGTCCAGGGCATCGGAGAAGCCAGCGATTGCGAACAATATCAACGCAGCTCCGTAGCGTGCCTCCAACAGCAGCCACAGAAAAGGCGCTACGAGCACAATGCGCAGTCCGGTGATGAGATTGGGGATATCGCGGGGTTTTACAGGTAACGGTGCCATGCCAGCGCCGTCCGTTCGT
>JACSSB010000044.1 GCA_014879435.1 Phycisphaerales bacterium | reverse complement strand
CGATGTTCGGCCTCGACGCGGGTGGTTTCGAGACTGGGAATCTGGGCTTTGGTCTGTTCCAGATTGGTACGGGCTTGCTCCACGTCCAGCACGCTAGTCAATCCGGCCTGCGCCCGCCACTGCGTGAGTTGCAAGGTTTCGGCTTGAGAGGTGGCATTGGCTCTGGCAATGTCCAACGCCGTTTGTGCGGCCCGCCAATCCACATAATTCAGCCCAACTTCGGCGATCAGCGAAACTTGAACATCGTGCAGGTTGGCTTGGCTGGCTTCCAGATCGGCCTGGGCGGCTTCCACCCCGCGCCGCAGACCGCCGAACACGTCCAATTCCCAACTGGCATCAAAACCGGCGCCGAAGCGGTTTGTGGTCTCGCCACTGCCGGATTCGCCGCTGCTCTTTACCCGTTGTCCCGTCGCCGAACCTGAAACCGTCGGGGACAGCTCCGCTCCGGCCAAGCTCCGACGTGCGCGGGCCTCGCGTAATTTCGCCTCGGCGGTGCGAAGGTCGAGGCTGCCTTGCAGAGCTTGCTCGATCAATTGGTTCAGAGTTGGATCGTCGAGTTGCCGCCACCAGATCGCCAAGTCCTCCGACGCGGTGGGTGTGACCGCGATTTCCGCCGCTGTCGCCCCTTGCCAAGTGGCAGGCATCGCGGTTTCGGGTGCGGCATAGTCCGGGCCGACCGCCGCGCAACCCGTCAGCAGCAAAAGTGCCAGCAACGTGGCGGGGGTGATGGAAAAAGAGAGATTCACTCACATGCTCCTGATCAAAACGGGGCTTATCCGAGGAGGATCAACGTAGCGCGAACAGTTCTTGATGAAACCGTGCTTTGGGTAGGCCCATGGCGGTCAAATCCCGCTTCAATGCCTGACCAAACCCCGCAGGTCCACAAAACCACACATCGGCATCACGCCAATCGGGCACAAGCTTACAGATCTGTTCCGCGTTCAATTGGCCGTCGCGTTTATCCCATAACACGTGCAGGGGAACGTTGGCGGCTTGCGCGTCGCGTTCGAGCAGACCGATGGCTTCGGCATCATAGACCGTCGTGGTATGAAACAGGTTGATGGCTTTACCATCGGGAATTTGGGTGAGAGTCTGTAAACGGGCGATGAATGGCGTGATCCCAATGCCGCCACCTACCCAAATCTGCCGTGGTTGTTTCCCCTGGAAGTTGAAGCGTCCGTAGGGGCCTTCGACCTTGACCGGATCTCCGACCTGTAGACGATCCGCCAAGGTACGGGTGTAATCACCCAGCGCTTTGATGATGAACTGAATGTGGCCATCACCCGTCCAGGCCGAAGTAATAGTGAATGGGTGCGGTCCTTCGTCCTCGTGCAGGGTCAGAAAAGCAAATTGTCCCGATTCATGGCCGGGCCAGTGCCCTTTGAGTTGGATATTCAGCGCCAGCACCTGCAAAGCATCGTGGCGATGGATGGATGCTACCTCGCCCACAACCTGTCGGCTGGTTGCCACCCGGCGAAACAGAACCAGGATCGCCGCCACGCTGCCCGTTGCCATCAATACGGCCATGACCGGTCCCAGCACACCGCTCCAGTAGTCGAACTTGATCAGAACCACCGAGTGCCAGACCAGCGCTAGGTAGGTCACAGCGATCACCCGGTGCGTCTTGAAGAACCAACGATAGGGAAACCATTTGATCAGGGCCAGCACCATCAACACCAGCGCTCCGTAAAACGCCCATTCGCCGATGCTTTCGGCCAGATGCCGCTGGTTCAGGAAAAACTGTTGGATCGAGCCTTCCGGCAAAGCGGGGCGTGGCAGGCGCACCGGGCGTTCCAGCCAACCCCAACCCACCAGCCATTTAGGGACTTGGGCCATCAGCCAGTGACTTAGAGCGATTACCAACCCTGAGATACCCAGCCATTTATGCAGGCGATACATTTTATCAAGCCCGCCCAGATAGGATTCCAGCATGACGGGACGGATGGCCAACAGCATGGCCAGACTCATGATGCCGATGCCCAATACACCGCTGTATTGCATCCAGAGTGCACGCCAGCGGAAAAAATTATCCAGACTGGCCCAAGTCGTTTGATCGGTGAACCACCACAGACCGCTGAGCAGCAGCAGGTAGATCCAGAAAATATGTTTCAGGGATTTCATCGTTCGCTCCGAAGTTTACGGCAAACAGTGTGTACCGCTCATTGATCACTGAGGACCGGTATTGCAGGCATTACTGTACCCATGCGTTCGGTAAATGCGGGTTAGCCTTATGTAAAAACAGGTAAAGACGGGAAAAAACAAGTAAATACACTTGGTTGGTGAGCAGGGATCGCTATGATGATCATCAGGAAAGGCAAGCAAAGCGATTGATGGTGATGACTCAGGTGTTGTTGGTAGATGACGATGTCGAGTTGGGCGAGATGCTGACGGAATATCTCGAACGCGAGGGCTTCGGAGCGGTGGCGGTGCCGGACGGTGACGCCGGTGTGCGTGGCGCGCTGTCGGGCGCCTACGACATCGTGGTGTTGGATGTGATGATGCCGCGCCTGAACGGGATTGAAGCCTTGCGCCAGATCCGTGCGCGGGACAGCCGCATCCCGGTGTTGATGCTGACTGCCAAGGGGGACGATGTGGATCGTATCGTTGGTCTCGAATTGGGGGCGGACGATTATGTGCCCAAGCCCTGTACTCCGCGTGAGTTAGTCGCTCGTATCCGCGCCATCTTGCGGCGCACACAGTCACGGGAAGTGGCGAGCTCGCCGTCTGATCCGCTGATAGTGGGAACGCTGACGATGTGGCCAGAAAAGCGCGGTGCGGAGTGGAATGGCGAAGCGCTCGAACTGACCAGTACCGAATTCAATCTCCTGGAAGTGCTGGTGCGCAACGCAGGTCGGGTGGTGAGCAAACAGGAATTATCAGAGCAGGGTTTGGGTCGTCCACTGGCGCGCTATGACCGAGGCATCGACGTGCATCTGAGCAGTATCCG
>JACSSB010000045.1 GCA_014879435.1 Phycisphaerales bacterium | reverse complement strand
ATTTTTCGTTCCGCGCAGCATCATCAATATGGTGTCGGGAAACCTGTCCGTACTTTACGGAATCAAGGGGCCGAATCTGTCGGTGGTCACCGCATGTACCACCGGTACCCATAGCATCGGTCTGGCCGGGCGGTTGATTGCCTACGGGGATGCCGACGTCATGCTGGCCGGTGGTGCAGAAATGGCGACTACTCCGACCGGTTTGTGCGGCTTTGCGGCGGCGCGTGCGCTGTCAACGCGCAACGATGAGCCGGAAAGGGCGAGTCGACCGTGGGACAAAGATCGCGACGGTTTCGTATTGAGCGATGGTGCCGGAGTCGTGGTGCTGGAAGAATACGAGCATGCCAAGCGGCGCGGGGCGCGTATCCACGCTGAATTGATCGGCTTTGGCATGAGTGGCGATGCCTACCACATGACACTGCCCCCACCGGATGGTGATGGCGCTCGGCGGGCAATGGCCAATGCGTTGCGCGATGCCGAACTCAATCCCGACGCGGTGGACTACATCAATGCGCATGGGACTTCTACCCCGGCTGGCGATAGCATCGAAAGTGATGCCGTCAAGCAAGTATTTGGCGATGCTGCCTATCAGTTAGCGGTCAGTTCGACCAAGTCGATGACCGGTCATCTGCTAGGGGCTGCTGGAGGCGTGGAAGCGATTTTTTCGATACTGGCGATCCGTGATCAGGTGGCACCGCCGACTATCAACCTGGATCAACCGGAGCCGGGCTGCGATTTGAACTATGTTCCGCATCAGACTCAGGAGCGGCAGATTCGGGTGGCTTTGTCCAATTCTTTCGGCTTTGGTGGCACCAACGGCACGGTCATTTTCCGCGCACCGGATTGAACGTGGCCTCGCCGGGCTTCTTTCTGCTGTTCGTTTGCCTGTCCTGATCGGTTGCCTATCGCCCGTTCCCAAGCAATCCGTGCGAGAGAACGATTGCGCACTCTATGAGCGGAGGCGCGGGAACGGGGTCTGAGTCAATGCATTTTCCTGAGTCGTTTCGGTTTTCGTCGCGGGTCTTGGTGCTGCTGGCACTGCTGACACTGCTGGTCGTTGGGTCGCTGTACGGGGTGTGGGCCGATTATCGGCGGTTTCTCGATACGCCTTTGGACGTACCTGCCGATGGCTTGGTTTTGGAAGTCAAGCCAGGGATGGGGATCGGCATGATCGCCCAGGAATTGCAGCGGCAACCGGGTTTATCGCGCCCTCCGCTTTATCTGGAAATCTACGCCCGACTCGACGATCTGGCGCCGCGTCTTAAAGCCGGTGAGTACGCACTTTCGCCCGGTATGACCCCACGCGATGTGCTCGAACGCATCGTCGCTGGTCGTGTGATCCAATATTCGCTCACCGTAGTCGAAGGTTGGACTTTTCATCAGTTACGACAGGCGCTGGCAGTGCATCCTAAAATCGGGCAAACCCTGAGGGATGCGAGTGATGCTGACATCATGGCGCGGTTGGGTCGGCCGGGGCAGCATCCCGAAGGCTGGTTCTTGCCGGATACTTATCATTTTCCCACTGGTTTCAGCGACGAAGCATTTTTGCGACGAGTGCTGCTGGCGATGGAACAACGCTTGGCACAGGCATGGAGTCAGCGTGCTGCCGATTTGCCACTGAACGATCCCTATCAAGCGCTGATCCTGGCTTCGATCATCGAGAAAGAGAGCGGAGTGGCGGCGGAACGGCCGATCATTGCCGGGGTCTTCGTTCGGCGGCTGCGCAAAGGGATGCTTTTACAGACCGACCCGACGGTGATTTACGGCTTGGGAGCGACTTTTGCAGGTAATCTGCGCCGCCGCGACCTGATAGCTGATACTCCGTACAACACCTATATCCGCAAGGGCTTGCCACCCACCCCGATCGCTTTGCCGGGTGCGGACGCGCTGGAGGCTGCCGTTCATCCAGTGGATGGCGATGCCCTGTATTTCGTGGCGGACGGCCAAGGCGGTCATGTATTTTCCAAAACCTTGAATGAGCATAATCGAGCGGTCAGACGCTACCAGTTACGAGAGCAATAAAATGCTAGGCCGATTGGTGACGGTCGAAGGTGGTGAGGGCGCGGGTAAAACCACGCAAATGACGTTCATACGCGATTATCTGGAGCGCAAAGGCTATCAGGTGGTGATGACGCGCGAGCCGGGCGGCACGCCGCTGGGTGAGGAAATTCGTGCGCTATTGCTGGAGCCGCGTGCGGGAGGTATGGCCCCATCGGCAGAGACCTTACTGATGTTCGCCGCCCGCGCTGAGCATCTGGAACAGGTAGTTCGCCCGGCGCTGAGCGCGGGTTATTGGGTATTATGTGACCGTTTTACGGATGCCACCTATGCCTATCAAGGGGGTGGTCGCGGCCTGCCCCTGGAACGTATCGCCGTGTTGGAGGCGTGGGTACAGGATGAACTGCGCCCCGATCTGACCTTGCTGTTCGATGTGCCAGTTGTGACCGGATTGGCACGCGCTGGGCGGCGCGGCGCGACCGATCGCTTTGAAAGCGAGGATCTGGCATTTTTCGAGCGGGTGTGGGCGATCTACCGGGAACGAGCCGCGCTCTATCCCGAGCGTTACCGGATCATAGACGCCAGCCGATCGGTCGAAGCGGTGCGGGCCGAGCTGGAAACCGTATTAGCCAAATGGCTGGAGCAGCAATGAGCGAAGACTGCCTCCCCTGGCATTACGGGCAGTGGGAGCAATTTCGGCAGCGGCACGCGGCGGGGCGCTTGCCCCACGCACTGTTGCTGACGGGACCGGCTGGATTGGGAAAAGGTTTGTTTGCCCGCCGCTTGGCGCGGGCGCTATTTTGCGAAACGCCCGTCAAAGGCGAATCCTGTGGTCATTGCCGGAGTTGTCGGTTATTTGCGGCGGGCAGCCATCCTGACTACAGTCTGATACAACCGCTGGGCGAGAGTAAGATCATCAAAATCGACCAAGTGCGTGAAGTATGCACCTTTCTCGGCC
>JACSSB010000315.1 GCA_014879435.1 Phycisphaerales bacterium | reverse complement strand
CAGGTACGCGACCTGCATCTCCTGGGTGATGTCGGCCATGCGCACATTGCCGATGGCGGCGGTGGTGTCGCTGGCGCCGTTGGCCGCTGCCGCGCCGTTGTTAGTTGCCATGAATTGAACTTCCTGTTTGTGACCGCAAATCAGTCTGGATCCGCATCATATGTCTTTGAGCTATCAAGCAACTTCAGTTGAGGCGAATCAGCCTTCATTGCCGCGAGTTCTGCTGGTTTATCAGCCTGACCGGCTGCCGGTGACGCCCCGTCAGCTGGCATGGAAACAATGCGCTGTCTTCCACCATCAGGGGGCAAAGCCCTTGTTACTGACCCGTTCCAAAGAATCCCCGGATGAGGCATCTTGTAATAGTTTGTTTCGTCGTCAGCTCGCCTTGAGTCAGGTGCAGCAGACGAGGTTCCGCCAAATCGCCCCAGTGCGCCGCGCAAATACTCTTCATTCATCTCGCAGCAAATCCAAGTGCGGCGGAGGCGTTCAGCCACCTCACCGGTGACACAGCTGCCGCCAAATGGATCAAAGACGAGATCGTTTTCATCAGTCAACATGCGAATAAAGTATTCTGGCAAAGCTGCTGGATAACGGGCTGGATGTGGTTTAATTCCGTTTTCCTGGCAGTAGCGGAGATAGGCACTGTTGCTCTCGGTGTTCGGAATTGCGATCAGGTTCGGCGGGATAGCTGCGCCATTGTCGATCGCAAACTTGTCGCTGATGTCATGCCCGCTGGGGCGCTTCTTGGCCTTATACCCCTTGTTGAGCAGTTCTTTCATGCTTGGGCTATAGGGCTGCAGTACACGGCGATTGCTCGCCTTGGGCCACGGAGTTTTCGATAACCACCACACAGTGTTGATCGCGTCCTTAACGCGAATGCGGCGCACCGTCACCCACTCCGCCGGCGTCGGTAAGCGTGATGGATTCCACCAATAAAAGTCCTGGGCCAAGTGAAAGCCAAATTCCTCACACAGCATGATCAGGAGCTTGAAGTGATATAGGCTGCGGGTTGGAAGTCCAGGATTCCAAGCTCCGCCAATATCAATGACGAGACTGCCGCTTTCTTTCAATACACGATGAAAGCTCGCTGCAAAAGGCTTAAACCAGTGGAGATATTGGTCTGCCTCAACGTTGCCATATTCTTTCTTGCGCACCAACCCAAATGGTGGGCTTGTCACAATAAGATCGATGCTATCTGCTGCTGTGACGCGCAACACGTCAAGGGCGTCGGCAAGATAGATGCGGCCTCGCTCGGTCTCATGGAATAGCCGTGGCTCAGGTGAGCCAACCTCGTTTGCAGACATCGCGTTCACCTCATAGTTCCAGCCGCTTCAACATCATCGCGTGGCGAGCTTCGCGGTTGAAGATATCCACAACGTAGGTTGGATTGCGAAGAATTGCATTCAGGTCACCGCTGTCCAACATAACAATGCACAGATTCGAGTCGGCCATGACCCTATTTGCATAGCGGCGTGCCTCTGCGCCAATCGAGCCGGTGCTCACGACGACGATCACGTTAGACTTCAACATGTGGGTCAGGCCGACTTCCTTGGCAACATCATCCAAGGCCACACGCGCCGAGTTCTTGCACTGCACCTGCCAACGCGAATAGATCAGGCGCGCCGACTCGAAGATGAGATCTGTCTCTGCGCCGCCAGTTGCTTGGGCGCGCAGACGGGTGGCCACAAAGCTCATATCCAACAGGCGCATTAGTTTGAAGGCAAGCGCTTCCAGTGCAAGCCCTCCTACATAACGATCGGTGGAGTTGATCTCAGCCAGAATCGCCGACAAAGGCTTGCGGAGCAGATCTAGCAACTTCGGATCAGTCTGATCCTTAATCTGGTCAAGGAGCGGCGCCACAACCTCTTCAACCAGTTTGGCCGTCGGTGTCACCAGAAAAGGCTTTGCCCCGCGTCCTTCGGTTGTCTTCGTTGCTGTAATGTACCCCGCATCGACCAGAGCGTTCAGCACCAACTTGGGCAAGCTTTTCTCCGGGAATTTTACGCCGTAGGTTGCTGCAGCAAGCCTAGCGATCTCGTTGGCTGGCTGCGGTGTGTCGATCCCTGTGTTCGCCAGCGCATGTAAAAAGGCGCGCTGCTCGCGGGTGAGATGCGACAACACGTCAAAGTCGGCCCCGTCAATACGGAGCACCGCTGACAGACGCAACTCATCGATCTGCCATCGCTCGCCCACGAAAATTCCTGCCTTCGCCAGCCACAAGCGCATCATGCTCGGGTGCTTACCACCTGGGGGATAGTGGACGCCGCGCTCGGCCAGGCCGTCGCGCAACGTTGTGAGGTTGACCATTTCCCCGGCTGCTGTCATATCACGAATGCACTGAATCAGCGACATCCCTTTCAAATGGAGCAAAATGTGGCGCGCCAGCTTCTCGTAGAGTTCGGTGGTGTCGGAGCGAACGGTGTAGAGTTCCCGTCCGAAGTCGGTGAACTGGCCATCAGCATCAATCAGGCCGTAGGCATTCATACCCAAACGGCAGTTCATCGCCAGCGTACTCTGGTTTTTCGCACTACCCGCACCATGCGTCGCGAAAAAGCGCGTTTGAATGGCCGCCTGCAGTGCCCTGACGTCACCAGCATATGCTTGAGCCAGTTCAAGCAACTCAACAAGATCTATCTGAGAAGGTGAAAATTCGCTGCCAAACGGCAGATCACTCTTGGCCATCGGTCCAGATTTCGCTCCAACAAAATAACCGGCGCGTAGAATAACCCATCATTGTGCATCTGGCCATTCGATCACGGTCAGCAATGTGCAGAATCTGCCCGTTGCCCAAAGCATTTTACTACATATCTTCATCCGCATGAAACATTTGTTCGATTCGTATTTGATACCTCTGGATCAGGGGACTCATGCGCGTTTACCGAAGGCGCAGGCGCAGTTCAAACAGATCGCAAGGAAGGCCAGCAAGGGCGAGCCGAGGAGGACGCCACGGTCGCAGATTCCTTTATCAAGCGCGCAAATCCGCCGCC
>JACSSB010000319.1 GCA_014879435.1 Phycisphaerales bacterium | reverse complement strand
GCCATGCCGACGCTCCACAGGTTGGACCATTTCAATCGCACGCCAAACCTGCCACACATGCTGCATGATCTCCGCGTTTACCGCGTTCATTGCATCGATGGCTTTAAGATAGGTTTCACGCGCACCACGCGGAACCTCGATTTCATAAAGACTCATCTGATCGCCGGTTGCTCGTTGCAACTCGCGTGTTTGCGGCATTCGATTGGTGAGGAGAAATTCCCCATAGGCTTTATTGAGTAGCGTGATATTGGTTCGAGTTTCGGGGGCATTGTCGGTGCGTGTCATCAACAGGGAAAGCTGCCGGACTCGGAGCGCATCCGCATAAGTGCTGGCTAACTGAGAAACGATAGAAAAGTATTGGACGCTGCTGGCGATGTCGTAAAAGTTCGGGGTGATCGGCATCAGAATCATGTCCGCCGCCGCGATGGCATTGAGGCTGAGCATGCCCAGAGCAGGTGGGGTATCCATCACGATCAGATCATAACGATCCGCTACCCGCTCCAAAGCGTGTTTCAGCCGTTGCGGTAGCGGTCCAAGATGTTGCGAGTCATCGCGGGCTTGCAGCATTTGCCAGTCCGTATATTGCAGCGATAACTGCGCCGGTACTAAGTCGATTTCATTCCAACGGGTCCGCTGGATACTTTGTTGGATCAGATCTGGATCGGAGGTCAGGCTGGGACCAATATCGTCTTCCGTCCCGACGTTGAGTCCGGGAACGAGACCGAAGGCGGTGGTGAGAGTGGCTTGCGGATCAAGATCGACCACCAGCACACGAAACCCCTCACGAGCGGCATAGTGGCTCAAGTGGAGGGCATGGCTGGTCTTACCAACGCCCCCCTTAAGATTGCTGAAAATGAGATGAGTGCATGAAGCAGGGCGATGCGAATCCCGCTTTAATGTCCTTCTTATTTCATTGATCTCATTGTAATTATAGATTCGTCGATCCAGCGAACCCACCCGTGTCGTGCGCGGCTGCGGAAGACCGCCACCGCCTTCTTTATCGCGCAGATGCTGGCTAGTACAGCCGATGATTTCAGCGGCTTTTTCAATGCCGAAATCAGGGAGACTACGCCGTTCGTAGTCGCGCTCAAGATAAGCTTGTAAATCGTGCAACAGTTGTCGGCCACGTTGGGCGGCGTTCTCTGATAACTGGGCCAAATCGAATCCGCTCACAAGCATCCAGGGAACTCCTTAAAAGTGGCTTATTTGCCATTTTGCCAATATTTGCGTATTTCTGGCAAATGATAAATTATTTCGCCAAATTTCCCACCGATGAGAAATTTGGTTTTCAGCAACTTTTCTTGCGAGGGAGATCAGGCCACTAACCACATAAGGTGGTGTTGGCAGGCAGGCGAAAAACGGTATGGACCTGGGTCGCATCGATCTGCTAGGTGCGTCGCACGCGGGTATCTACGAGGGTTTCCTCGCCGCGACCATAATGCATTTTCTCCGTTTTTATGGCGTGCTAAGCGACATCGAGGAAGGCTAGGCGCGCTATCAAGTTTTGCTTGAGCCTGTTAATTCGATTTTCTTCGTGTGTGGATCGCCCCAAACGGAGGATAGGTGGTGAACCACCCAGTTGCGGACCCAGACATTTCCCTGTTCCACATAGCATCGAACCGTTGTCTCCCGATCCATAGGCAGGAAACAAAAACTCATGCTGATTTCACCATCGTTCACAAAGAGTTCAATGGAGGTGCGATCAAGGAGAATCCTCACGCGCACGACGCTGTCGCTTGATGGTACGAACGACGCTTCCCTACCAAGACAACGGACTGCGCCCGCTCCAGTACACGCGATCTCCAGATCATAGAGTCTTATGCCAAAGGCGGCGTCACGTGGGGCCTCAATCTCGGCGACAATATCGAATAAATCGCCCGAACGACTTACCACCAGTTCTTCCCCGGCACGCAAAGCGCTGTTGGAAGTGTGATCAGCCCCAGCACGAAGGTTCTCAATCTCTGCGACGGGCATTCTTTGGAGGCGGATACCCGCTGGGGTCGAACGTAGCGCGAGTTCGCATGGGAAGCTCATCTGCTGATTGAACGGCATGCCAGGGTACTCGCCACCACGCATCCACCCGATCTGCACTACCCGAGAGCCAGTATTGGTCCAGGTTTGCGCCGCATAGAAGTTGGCGCCGAAGTCACTCGTCATCGGACCCGCCTCCGGTAAAAAACGCACGCCATCAAAGTCCCCGACCCAGTAACGTGATGTGGCATCGTGTAGAACCCACTTTGGCCGCTCGCCATCACCGTCGAGAGGCAGGCAAAACAGGTCTGGGCATTCGTAGAAATCCTCACCCATGAAATCGCTGGTATGTACCCACTGTTTAAGGTCGTCCGAGACAAAGAACCGTACCTGGCCGAGCGCCACCCACAACGCCATTACCCAGCGCTTCGTCGGTGCGTGCCAGAAAATCCTCGGGTCGCGCTCGCCGGAATCCAGTCCTTGATTGGGCACCACGTGACGACCTTCTGCGTACATCTCCCAGTGCCGACCATGATCGTTGCTGAAGGCAATGGCTTGACCGAAGGGTTCGCGGGCATGGGTGAAAGCGGCAACCAACGGTGCGCTTGCCTGATGAGCAAAACCGGACGTATTTCTGGAATCCACAACCGCTGATCCCGAGTAGATCGTGCCGCCGTCGTAGGGAGTAAGTGCGTTGCTGAGCTGCTGCCAATGCAGAAGGTCGGTGCTGACCGCGTGTCCCCACGTCATGTTTCCCCATTCGCACCCAGCAGGATTGTGCTGAAAGAACAGATGATATTCCCCGTTATCGAAGACGCATCCATTTGGGTCGTTTAACCAGTTCTCACCAGCAGTGAAGTGAAATTGAGGTCGATACCTCTCGCTGTAGAGTTCTGTTTCTGGCATGGGATCATCTCCGCAATAAGGAGCTTGTTGAAACTACCGAGATAGGCGCGGAATGATAGGGCTTTGGGGCGGTTCCATTCCGGGGTGCTGTTTCGATCAACAGCTGAGAACTCAAGAA
>JACSSB010000273.1 GCA_014879435.1 Phycisphaerales bacterium | reverse complement strand
CAGCCGGATCGAGTCGTTCCAACAATTGTTCCCGGTAGCGATCCTCCAGCAACAAATTGATCGGTTGGCGGCGACTGGCTGCCAACCACAGCTGCAAGTATTCCAGTCGGGCGCGCGCCCGACTGCGTTCACTTTCCGGCAGTTGCTGTAACAAGTGCTCGGCCTCTCGCAGTTCCTTGCGCAACTGCAGTTCTGGAGGTAGAAAACCGGCATTCTTCAGGATGCGGTAGGCGGCGCGCAATTCCTCTGGAATCGCCGAAACATCGTCCAATACCAGTGGTTTACCTTCTCCAGGTAAGTTACGCAATTCCCCGGATTCGATCGCTTCTCGAATCCGGGCCTCGACCATCTGCTCGAAGAGATCCATGCCGCGTGCTGGTTTTAATCCGGCTCATTCAGAGTCAGGGCAAACAAGGCGACGGTTTGGGATTCGATCTGGAAGTAATCGCCAGTATTGACCAATTGTTCACCCGCTGCGAGTTCGGGGCGTGAGGTATCGAACAGGCAACGCCAGCGATTGGCGTTACGAACATCAGGCATGCGAAACGGTAGCGCCGATTTTCCGGCGTTGAAGATCGCCAGCAGGGTATCGTCGGTTTCCGGGTAGCCGTCTGCCGTGAAATATTCGCCTGCATCACCCGCCAACAGCATGCCAAAACAGCGGGCCTTGGCTTCCTGCCAGTGATGATCGCTCATGGTACCGCCACCGGGGCTAATCCATTCGATGTCGCGCAGACTTGTGCTTTTCGAGACCTGCAAGCCATGCAGGAATCGCGGGCGGCGCAAGACCGGATGTTCGTGACGTAAATGAATCAGTCGACGTATAAATTCCCGAAATTCCTGATTTTCCGGGGAGATACCGCTCCAATTCAGCCAGTTGATTTCATTGTCCTGGCAATAGGCATTGTTGTTGCCATTCTGAGTACGCCCCATCTCGTCACCGGCCAGCAGCATAGGCGTGCCTTGGGCCAATAACACGGTGGCCAGCATGTTGCGACGCAGGCGCAGACGTAATTGACGGATGGCCGGGTCGTCGGTCGGCCCTTCGACGCCTTGGTTGTAACTGAAGTTCGAGGGATGGCCATCGCGATTATCCTCGCCGTTGGCCTCGTTGTGCCGCTCGTTGTAGCTGACCAAATCGGCTAGCGTAAAACCATCGTGGCTGGCGATGTAATTGACCGAACTCCAGGGTCGCCGACAATCGTGATCGAACAGATCGCTGGAAGCGAGTAGGTTGGAGGCCAGTAGTGGCAGCATGCCATCGTCATTGTACCAGAATCGGCGCGAGGTATCGCGGAAACGGTCGTTCCATTCGGCGGTGCCAGCAGGAAAGCCGCCGAGCTGGTAGCCGCCAGGACCGATGTCCCAAGGTTCGGCGATTACCTTGACCTGCGATAGGGCCGGGTCTTGGCGAATCGCATCGAAAAAGCCGCCTTGGCGATCATAGCCGTATTCTTCTCGACCCAAGGTGACCGCCAAGTCGAAGCGGAAACCGTCCACATGCATCTCATCGACCCAATAGCGCAAGCTATCCATCACCATCTGCAGCACTCGTGGATGGGTCAAGTTGAGGGTATTGCCGCAGCCGGTATCGTTGACATAGAGGCGGCGGTTATCGGGCAAAAGCCGGTAATAGGAAGCGTTGTCGATACCCCGAAAACTGAGGGTGGGGCCTAGTTCGTTGCCTTCTGCAGTGTGGTTGTAGACTACATCCAGCAGGACCTCGATACCCGCGTCATGCAGGCGCTTGATCATGGTTTTGAATTCGGCCAGATCGCCGCCGCTCAGATAGCGTGGCTCGGGGGCAAAAAAGCAGAGCGTGTTGTAGCCCCAGTAGTTGCGCAAGCCACGGTCGGTGAGAAAGCGATCATCGACAAAAGCATGAACTGGCATCAATTCGACGGAGGTAATACCCAAGGCTTTGAGATATTTGATAATTTCAGGGTGTGCCATACCCGCGAAGGTACCACGTAAGTGGTGGGGTATGCCCTCATGAGCGATGGTAAACCCGCGCACATGGGTTTCGTAGATGAGCGTTCGATTCCAGGGGATTTCAAGGGAACGATCTCCCTCCCAGTTGAAAGCGGTGTCCACCACCACGCATTTCAACATCTCATGCGCATTATCGCGTGTGTCGAAGGACAGATCAGCATTCGAATGACCCACCTGGTAACCGCAGTGCTCATCGCGCAAGTGCAGTGAGCCATAGAACTGCTTGGCATAGGGGTCGAGTAACAATTTGTGATGGTTGAAGCGGTGACCGATATGCGGCTCATAAGGCCCGAACACACGATAGCCATATAAAGCGCCGGGCCACAACCCAGGCACGTAGCCATGCCAGATTTGATCGGTGTTTTCCGGTAGTACCAAACGTTCGATCTCGCGCTGACCCGAAGAATCGAACAAGCACAATTCGACCTTTTCAGCATGCGCAGAAAAGAGTGCGAAATTGACGCCCTTCCCATCCCAGGTGGTGCCGAGCGGATAGGGTTTTCCTGGCCACATACGGGCGCGCGATGACATGGTGGGTCTTCTCCTGGAGTTGAGTTTATGGTTGCTCTTTAGAGAGGAAGCGTAGTTGAACCTGTCCTCATGCGAAATGCTCAAAAGTAATTTATGGCATTTCACACGGTACATCGTTCCCATATATAGCTTATTCTTATACCATCTTCTTCAATATCAAGCCCTCAACGATACGCACAACGATAACGATGGACACGAATCGAAGAGAGAAAAGGCTCATCCTCGATCCGCACATCGGCACGCCGTAGGCGAGGGCCACCCACTGGCTCAGGCGTGATCGCTACGAATTCGGGTAAATTCTCACCGCCGCGTAAGGGGATGAGTATCGGCAAAGGAACCTGCATTAAGCGACGCCGTACCCCAGTTCCTTCATCGTCGGCAAACACGATGTTCGCTCGCAGGTGCGGACAAACGCTTCGGACCCGAGCCAACATCTCATCGGCTGGAATTCCGGCCAATCGATCCAGTTCCTGGCGGATCTGTGGAGTTTCAATCCGCTG
>JACSSB010000278.1 GCA_014879435.1 Phycisphaerales bacterium | reverse complement strand
GCAACTTCGGACGCCGCGCGCGCCAGCAGATAATTCGGTACGGTGACGGGATCGCCGATGGGATCATCCAGCTTCCAGATGATCTCGCGCAATTGTTCAAGGAAACCGTCGGGGCGGATTTCGAGCCAGTGATGATCGGTGCGATAGCGATCCACCATCAACTGGATGAATTCGTTTTCCCGCGCATACTCCGCGCCGAAATGGGCCGAAAAAGTCGGAATACGAACGTCCGGCAACTGGCGGGCGGCAACTGCCAGCACCGCACTGGAATCGATCCCACCTGACAGGAACACGGCAGGTAATTTGTGCGGGCTGACCGCAAGACATTCGGCCACCGAACGCTCCAGAGCGCTGCGCACCAGCGCGGGGTAATCCCGTGGAGGCGTATCGGGCGCTGTTTCCAAGCGTTCGAAGCGGAAATGGCGGCGCACCCGCGCCCGACCATCGCGAAAGGTCAGCAGGGAGCCGGGCTGCAATTCCTCGATTCCCTCAAACATGGTGCCAGTGCCGGGCACGAAGCTGAAGCTCAGATATTGGGGTAGGGCGCCGATGCGCATCCGACGGGGCAGGGTAGGGTCGGCGAACAGCGCCTTGATCTCGCTGGCGAATAACAAGCGACCGCGATGCACGGTCCAGTACAGCACTTTTACCCCTGCCGGATCGCGTAGCAGATAACAGCTATCGCCCAAATGAGCAGCCAGTACGAAACAGCCGCTCAGGCGTTCCAGGCCCGATTCGGCAGCGTGGCGTAATCCGTTCAGCAAGCGATTTGGGTCATCACGCGAAAAATCAGCCTCGGTCAGTGGCTCATCGGGATCGAACAGCACGCCTCCGTAACCGAGCAGATCCTGATCGTGGCGGGCGAGTTGCGATTGGGCGTTCCAGGCGGCGATGCCGTGGCCGATTGCGATGCGCTCTCCGGTGCGGGTCACGCCTTCTATCCGTTCCCATCCGAGCGGGCAACGATGCGCCAGCAACGCCGCCATGCGCGCTAGCAGATCGTCGGCTGGCGGTCCGCAATAGCCAAATAGGCAGCTCATATCAGTGTTCCTTAATGCGTTGTGATCGACGCAAGAATGAAAATCTCCCCTAAGCGCCTTTTTTATTTGTCGTCATCTCCGCGAATGTGGGGATCTAGGGGTAGAAGGCACTGGATTCCCGCACTCGCGGGAATGACGATGATGTGTAGGGTTACTGTAGGACTAGACAAATGGGTAGGGACGGGTGAGGACGGAAAGATCAAGCATGATCACGCTTTCAGCCATAGTCGACTTCTGCTTCCATACCACTGGCGGTGCTTAGAGCCGCCGGAACCAGGAGCCAGGAGCCACCGACCACTACTGCCGCGCCGAGGAGTCCCATCAGCGATTTCGGGCCGATATGGTCCAGGGGCATCCGATAACCGGCACTTAATTGCTGCATGTGGCGGGCGCTGAAAGTGCCATCGGCTTGAGTGGGATATGACGATGGTAGCCAGGGCAGGACGTGGTTATCCTGCAATGCCGACTGCGGAATCCCCAGATCGATCATTTGCTGGCGCGCAAAAGCCCATTTCGGGTCAGCGGCCAGTTGCGAGGCGAGGGCAAAACCTTGCAGGGAGGCATCATGAATCAGTTGCACTGGGGTATCGGGATGATTGCGCAGGAATCCTTGGCAGGCGCTGAAAACCGACTCCGGATAACCCGAACTGCTCACGACCACGGCTTTGTGGCTCAGATGAAATCGGTTACGGATCAGCATGTCCACCAGCTCATCCCGTTCCACGATCAGAATCCGCTCAGGTGCGTAGTGCGGATCGAAGGGTTCGGGTAGCGCTGATCGATCTCGAAATGCGGTGCCATTCGCCAATGCCTGGATCGGATGTGCCTGGTGGTAGCGGTTGACGAGGGTGCGGGCCTTGCCAAACGCCAGCTTACTTTTTTCCTTCCGACTCAATCCGATCGCCAAGGGTAGCACCACCACCACTGGGATCAATATGCCACCCCACCATTCCCAGATACCAGCAACGAATAACCCGACAAATGCACCGATTACGAGTGCGATGATCCCACAACCAATCGGCCCCAGTATCTTTTTGCGCCAGAATCGGCAGATTTCTAGGGCCAGTTGGGTGGCGGTGAAGCTGAGTTGTCCATGATCGGACAGACGCTGGATGAGTTGCCGCAAAGCGTAATCGCTGATCGGGTCCTGCTTTTTGTGGAATACGAACTGATAGCGACAGTTGTTGCAGCGCATACCTTCCTTGTACCGCTGGTTGTGTTTGCACTCAGGACAACGCATCGACGGGTTTTCCCAGTGAGAGCTGTTTTTCCCATTCGGTATTGATAGCTAATTGATTGGGAATAGGTTCGTGGTAGATCAGGTTCGTGATTCACACAGGTTTGCCGATAGCGGGATTGACGCTGTTCTCAAAGGTTTTTGATCCGGGTATATCCCATCTTGGCGGCTTTACGAGCGAAAGAACGATCAAAGGTCAGCATGGTCGATTTCGCAGGGCTAAGTGCCAAATGTAAAGCGTCTGCGAAATCGAGTCCTTGAGCCAGATGTTCCAGAGCAGTTTGCAAGACTTCAGGTACAGCAGTTTGTACATTGGATAATGCCAGCACCTTGCGTAATGCTTCTGCAATCTCGGTAGCACCAAAGCCATAGCTGTAGCGCAATACCCATTCAGTTTCGAGGAAGACTGTAACTGGGATATGGATAGTGACGGTTTTAGCAAAAACCTGCTTGGCCAGTGCCGCTTGCGCTGGGTCGTCCTGGGTCAGCAAACGTACCAAAATGTTAGTGTCAACGGCGTACATGCCCCTGATCCTGTACACCTTGGGCAATCGCCGCATCCATCTCTTCCAGCGTTTTGGCAGGACCGGCATAACGTAGGCAGCCTGCTACCTCATCAAGAGTCACCTCGTTCGATCCAGGTTTAGCCGGGCGCAGCAGCAATGCACCATCGGTAGTGGATTCAATGGTGAATTCCTGGCCAGGTTGCAAATGCAGGCGCCCACGTAACGCTTTTGGAATGCTGATCTGGCCTCTGCTGGATAAACGAGTGATTTCCATGATCAACCTTTCAGCTTCTCCACCAGCAAGTCATTCACCTGCTGCGGATTGGCCTTGCCCTTGGACAGCTTCATCACCTGACCGACGAAGAAACCGAACAGTTTGTCTTTGCCCGCACGGTACTGCGCCAGTTGTTCAGGATTGGCAGCGATGACCTCGTCGATCACTTTTTCAATCGCCGAAGTGTCGGTGATCTGCCGCAGCCCGCGTTTTTCGATGATGGCATCGGCCTCACCTTCGCCCGCCCACATCGCCTCGAACACTTCTTTGGCGATCTTACCGGAGATGGTGCGATCCTGAATCCGTCGCAATAGGCCAGCCAGTTGCCCAGCGTTGACCGGACTGTTGGCAATATCTTGGTTGTCCTTATTCAGAAACGCCGAGAAGTCGCCCATCACCCAGTTGGCGCACAGTTTGGGTTCGGCACCCAACGCCGCTACCGTCGCTTCGTAATAATCGGCCAGCGCTCGGCTGGTGGTGAGCACACTGGCGTCGTAGGCGGACAGGCCATATGCCTCCATAAACCGCCGTTTCTTGGTTTCCGGCAGTTCTGGCAAATCGGCGCGGGCGGCATGGATGAATGCCTCGTCCAGTATCAACGGCAGCAGGTCGGGATCGGGGAAGTAGCGGTAATCGTTGGCTTCTTCCTTGCTCCGCATCGAGCGGGTTTCGCCCTTGTCTGGGTCGTACAGTCGGGTTTCCTGCACCACTTTGCCGCCGGATTCGATCAGATCGATTTGCCGCTCGATCTCGAATTCAATCGCCCGTTCAACGAAACGGAAGGAATTGAGATTCTTGATCTCGGCGCGGGTGCCGAGCTTCGATTCGCCCTTGGGCCGCACCGATACGTTGGCATCGCAGCGGAACGAACCTTCCTGCATATTGCCGTCGCAGATGCCCAGATACACCACCATTTGGTGCAGCTTCTTCATGTACGCCACCGCCTCCTTGGCCGAACGCAAATCCGGCTCGGAGACGATTTCCAACAGGGGCGTGCCTGCGCGGTTCAAATCGATCCCGGACTGGCCGTGGAAATCCTCATGCAGCGATTTGCCGGCATCTTCCTCCAGATGCGCACGGGTGATGCCGATCACCTTGCTGGAGCCGTCGTCCAGATCGATGCTCAATCGACCTTTGGCGACGACCGGCAGCTCGTATTGGCTGATCTGGTAGCTCTTGGGCAGATCGGGATAAAAATAATTCTTGCGGGCAAACACCGAGCGGTGTGCCACTTCGGCGTCGATGGCCAGCCCGAACATCGCAGCCATCCGCACCACATCCCGGTTCAGTACCGGCAATACGCCGGGAAGGCCGAGATCGATGGCACAAGCCTGGGTGTTCGGTTCGGCGCCATAGGCCGTGGAAGCACCAGAGAAAATCTTACTCTTGGTGGCGAGTTGGGCATGGATCTCCAGCCCGATGACCGTTTCCCATTCCATAAAATCGAAACCTTGCAAAGTAGCGTCAGGCGAAAGCGAGGGGCGTGCGCAGATGCCAGTCGGTGACCTGCTGGTAGCGGTGCGCCACGTTCAACAAACGATCCTCGGCGAAATAGTTAGCGATGAATTGCAAGCCCACGGGTAGCTCGCTAACGAAACCCACCGGCAGCGACAGCCCAGGTAGTCCGGCCAGATTCACCGCAATGGTGTAGATGTCCGATAGGTACATGGTGATCGGATCGTCTACCTTTTCGCCCAGTCGGAAAGCCACGGTCGGTGAGGTTGGACCGGCAATCACGTCTACCTGCTCGAAGGCGCGCTGAAAATCGTCGCTGATCAGGCGGCGAATCTGCTGCGCCTTCAGATAGTAGGCGTCGTAATAGCCTGCGGAAAGGGCGAAAGTGCCGACCAGGATGCGGCGGGTGACCTCGGGGCCGAAGCCTTCGCCACGTGAGCGAGTATAGAGATCCAGCAGATCCTTGGGATTTTCACAGCGATGGCCGTAACGCACCCCGTCAAACCGCGCCAGATTGGAGGAGCATTCCGCCGGGGCGATCACGTAATAGGCGGGAATTGCCAGTTGGCTGTTGGGTAGACTGATCTCCACCGTCTCCGCACCCAATTTCCGGTACTCGGCCATGGCGGTTTCCACCGTTTGCGCCACGGCGCCATCCAGTCCTTCGCCAAAATACTCCTTGGGCAGACCGATCTTCAGGCCATTCAGCGGCCGATCAAGCTGAGCGGTGTAGTCCGGCACTGGTCGGTCCACACTGGTGGAATCGCGTGGGTCGAATCCGGCCATCGCCCCCAGCAGCAGGGCACAATCCTCGGCAGTGCGTGCCATGGGGCCGCCCTGATCGAGGCTGGAAGCATAGGCGATCATTCCCCAGCGCGAGACCCGACCATAGGTCGGCTTGAGGCCGGTGATACCACACATCGCGGCGGGCTGACGGATGGAGCCACCGGTATCGGTACCGGTAGCGCCGGGGGCCAGTCGTGCTGCCACAGCGGCGGCAGAGCCACCGGAAGAACCGCCCGGCACGGTATCCAGATCCCAAGGATTGCAGACGGGACCGTAAAAACTGGTCTCGCTAGACGAACCCATGGCGAACTCATCCATGTTGGTCTTGCCCAGCATCACCGCACCCGCAGCGTTCAGCTTGTCCACTACGGTAGCGTTGTAGGGCGAGATGAAACGATCCAGCATGCGCGAACCGCAGGAGGTCCGTACTCCCTCGGTGCAGAAAATATCTTTGTGGGCGATGGGAATGCCGGTCAGTGGACCTGCTTCGCCCCGCTGGCGCCGCTCGTCGGCCGCACGCGCTTGCGCCAGTGCCGTTTCGGCAGTGAGAGTGATGAAGGCATTAAGTTGTGGGTTGTAGCGCCGCACGCGTTCCAGAAAGGCGTCGGTCAATTCTTCGCTGCTAAACTCGCCCGCGGCAAGTCCAGCGCTGAGTTGGGCAATGGTTTTTTCATGCATGGCGATGGAATCTAGGGATGTGGACCAGGGATTTTTCTCAGCGGTCAGAGAGAGTGGCACCAAAGACATCGAATGGGGCGACTCACTCGATCACCTTGGGCACCAGATACAGGCCAGCTTCGACCCGTGGGGCGATAGCCTGGAAAGCGGCGCGCTGATCAGGCTCGCTCACCGTATCGGGACGTAGGCGCTGTGCCATGTCCAGCGGATGGGCCATCGGTGTGACGCCGGTCGTATCGGCAGCGTTCATCTGAGCCACCAGTTCAAGGATGGCCGAAAGGTTACGGGCATAAGCGGGCACATCCTCATCACGGATGGCCAGTCGCGCCAGATAAGCGATTTTAGCGACTTCGGCAGGTCCCAGGGACATCGCAGGGGTTCTCCTTGCAGGATCAAAAAATAAGGAACGCACAACCCTACCATAATTTGTTGACTTGCTCCTAACCCCCCTGCTTGCTAGCATTAGCCGCTTTTGATGAACAAGGCTTTCGACAACATGTTCAAATGGTTGCGCGGCAAGTTTTCCAATGATCTCTCGATCGACCTGGGGACCGCTAACACGTTGATTTACGTTCGTGGGGGCGGCATCGTTCTCAACGAACCCTCGGTGGTCGCCATCCATCAGGATCCGGTTCGGGGCGGACGCACCATCGCGGCAGTGGGTGCGGACGCCAAGCGGATGCTGGGCCGCACGCCCAATAATCTTTCTACCATCCGGCCGATGAAAGACGGCGTGATCGCTGATTTCACTGTCACCGAGAAGATGCTGCAACAATTTATTCGCAAGGTGCATTCACGCAAGCTGCTCAGCCCTAGTCCTCGGGTGTTGATCAGCGTGCCTTGCGGTTCCACCCAGGTGGAGCGGCGGGCGATCCGTGAATCTGCAATGGGTGCCGGTGCCCGCGTGGTTTACCTGATTCCCGAACCGATGGCGGCGGCGATTGGAGCGGGTATTCCGGTCGAGGAGGCGCGTGGAGCCATGGTGCTCGATATCGGTGGCGGTACTTCGGAAGTGGCAGTCATCTCGCTGAACGGGATCGTCTACGCCGGCGCGGTACGTATCGGTGGCGATCGTTTCGACGAGGCGATTATCAACTATGTGCGCCGCAACTTCGGAGTGCTGATCGGTGAACCTACCGCCGAGCGGATCAAACATGAAATCGGCAGCGCCTATCCGACCTCGGAAGTGCGTGAGATCGAGATCAAGGGGCGTAATCTGGCCGAAGGTGTGCCGCGCAGCTTTACTCTAAACAGCAACGAAATCCTCGAAGCCTTGCAAGAACCTCTGGCGGGTATCGTCAGTGCAGTGAAGATGGCTTTGGAGATCACGCCGCCGGAACTGGCAGGTGACGTGGCCGAGCGCGGTATCGTACTAACCGGTGGTGGTGCACTGATGCGCGACATCGACAAGCTGATCACCGAGGAAACCAGCCTCAACGTGGTGGTCGCCGACGACCCACTGACCTGTGTGGCGCGTGGCGGCGGGCGCGTGTTGGAGCTGATCGCTAAGGATGAGCGCGCTATCGAAGCGTTCGCCATCGAATAGCCTTTGGTTGCGCTCAAGCCCAGCAGGCGGTTCCGCTACTTGTTTACAGTCAATCCCACAGCGACTTTGCGGCTCGGTCTGTGGGTGATATTGTCGATCGCCATCATGACTGTGGATCATCGCTATCGCTATCTGGATGGCGTGCGCGATGTTTTGTCCACGGCGATCTATCCATTGCAATATCTGGCGCGCCTGCCTAATGATGTGCGGACATGGCTGGCCAAGAATCTGGTCGGTCGGGATGTCCTATTGGAAGAGAACGCCCGCTTGCATGAGAAACAGATATTTCTCAATGCGCAATTGCAGAAGCTGATCACGCTGGAGGCGGAAAACCGCCGTTTGCGTTCCCTGCTGGAGTCAGCGGTCAACACCCCAGAACCGGTATTGCTCGCTGAATTGCTGGCCGTAGATTTCGACCCGTATCGCCATCATATTCTGCTCAATCGTGGTCGTCGGCACAGTGTTTATGAGGGTGAGCCGGTACTCGATCAGCATGGCATTGTCGGCCAGATTATCCGGGTCGATCCCTTTACCTCCACCGCTATCCTGATCACCGATCCCAACCACGCCCTGCCGATCCAGATCGACCGGACTGGAGTGCGCACTCTGGCTCTGGGTACTGGCAACTTTCAGGAACTTGAGTTGCCTCATATT
The DNA here is from genome assembly GCA_014879435.1 of Phycisphaerales bacterium. Taxonomy (GTDB): domain Bacteria; phylum Pseudomonadota; class Gammaproteobacteria; order Competibacterales; family Competibacteraceae; genus Competibacter. The sequence continues at coordinate 7,856 of JACSSB010000278.1, read as the reverse complement.
CCCAATAATGAAGATGTCAAAGTGGGTGACCTGTTGGTCACTTCTGGTTTGGGCGGACGTTTTCCGCGTGGTTATCCGGTGGCTAAGGTGGTGAAAGTGGAATTCGATCCTGGCAGTCCCTTTGCGCACATTGTGGCCCGCCCGCTCGCGGCACTTGATCGAATCCGCGAGGTCATGTTGCTGGAGAACAAAACAGACATGCCGAAATCGTCCGCGCCTGCCATGGTCGAACCATCCACGCCGCCCCATTCGCCATGAATGTGCCGCGCCCCGGCGGCGGTGAAATCGTAGCCTTGAGTTTTCTGCTGGCGTTTCTACTGTCCGCCATACCGCTACCCGGTTGGTTGGATCATTTTCAACCGGATTGGGTGGTGATGGTGCTGATCTACTGGTGCATGGCGCTACCACACCGGATCGGAATCGGCGTGGGCTGGTTGGTCGGGTTATTGTTGGATGTGGCGCGTGGGGCGTTGTTGGGTCAGCATGCCCTAGCCTTGGCGGTGGTGGCCTATCTTACCTTGCAAGCATACCGGCGCATTCGGGTGGTTCCCCCCTGGCAGCAGACCTTCAGCATCTTGATTTTTTTGCTAATCAAACAATTTCTGGTGTTCTGGATCAGCGGGGTGATCGGTTATCCCCCACGCGATTGGTGGTACTTGGCGCCTGCGTTGGGTGGTATAGCGATGTGGCCTTTGCTGTTCGTGATCCTGCGCGATACACGCCGCTATTTCCAGATCAGCTGAGCATCCAGCGGAAGCGAACATGAAAACCTGGCATCCGCTCGCCAAGTCTACCGCAGGGGAACTCCTGACCCGTGCCAAGGACAACACGGCCGAGAGCGAACTCTTTTTCCGTCGTGCTCTGGTGGCGTTATTCGTGGTATTTCTGGGATTTCTAGGGGTAGCCAGTCGTTTGGTCTACCTGCAGATACTCAATCACGAACGCTTTACCACTCTGTCTGAAAACAACCGGATTCGTGTACAACCGTTACCGCCCACTCGGGGCTTCATCTTCGACCGTAACGGGGTGCTACTGGCCGACAACTTGGCCTCCTATCATCTGGAAATCACCCGCGAGCAAGTCTCGGATCTGGACGAGACTCTGGCGGCAATACGCCAACGTATCGAGCTGAGCGATGTCGATATCGATCGTTATCGCAAGCTGGCGCGGCGCGCACCGCCTTACACTGGAGTGCCCCTGCGCTTTCGCTTGACCGATGAGGAAATCGCCCGTTTGGCGGTCGATCTGTACCGTTTGCCAGGAGTGGAGATCAAAGCCGATCTGACCCGTCGTTATCCGTTGGGGCCATTGGCGGTCCATGTGATCGGTTATGTCGGGCGAATCGATGAAAACGAGTTGCGTCGACTCGATCCCGGTCAGTACGGCGGCAGCACGCATATCGGTAAGACCGGCGTGGAGCGTTCTTACGAAGATCTGCTGCGTGGACGCACCGGTTGGCAGCAGGTTGAAACCAACGCGGACGGTCGCCCATTGCGAGTGCTAAGCCGGACTCCTCCCGTGCCGGGCCAGCATATTTACCTAAGTATCGACGTGCGCTTGCAGGCGGTGGCGGAAAAGACGCTGACAGGCTACAACGGCGCCATTGTCGCCATCGATCCGCGCAATGGCGAAGTGCTGGCCATGGCCAGCCAGCCGACCTACGATCCCAACCCTTTCGTCAACGGCATCGATTTCGCCTCCTACCGCGTGCTCAATACTTCCAAGGATCGGCCACTGCTCAACCGTGCCTTGCGCGGGATTTATCCGCCCGGTTCTACCATCAAGCCACTCATGGCACTGGCTGGGCTGGAATACGGGCAAGTCAATCGTTACAGCGGCGTCTTCTGCCCAGGATTCTATCGCCTGCCTGGCTCCAGCCATAAATTTCGTGACTGGCGGCGCGGCGGTCATGGCAGCGTGAGCATGGATCGATCTATTGCCCAGTCTTGCGATGTCTACTTCTACAATCTGGCCTACAACCTGGGCATTGACCGTGTTCATGAATTTCTGGACCTATTCCAATTAGGTCGGCAAACAGGGATCGATCTGTCGGGTGAAAAGAGTGCTTTGCTGCCATCATCGGAATGGAAACGTCGGGTCCACAAACGCCCCTGGTTCGCGGGCGACACCGTCAGTGCTGGAATCGGACAGGGCTATTTTTTGGCCACTCCACTGCAGTTGGCCCATGCCACTGCGATTATTTCTCAGCACGGTACGGCTTTTAAGCCGCGGGTCCTGTTGGCCACTAAGGATCCTGGTACGCAGATTAAAACTCCAGAAGCACCACGACCGCTGCCACCGGTAACGCTCAAAAACCCTCGGTTTTGGGATATGGTGATTACCGGCATGATCCATGTGATAGAAGGGGGTACCGCTCATAGCATCGGGAATGGTGCCAAATACCGCATTGCGGGTAAGACCGGTACCGCTCAAGTATTCACTGTGGGGCAGAACGAGCGTTACAACGCCAAGCGCTTGGCGCGGCATTTATTGGATCATGCCTTGTTCGTAGCATTCGCCCCGGCTGACGATCCACGGATCGCGGTGGCGGTCATTGCCGAAAATGGTGGCGGAGGCAGCAAGACCGCCGCACCGATGGCACGTAAGGTCATGGATGCTTACTTGCTCAACAAATACGATCAGCCCAGCGCTGGCGAAGCTCAGAACAACTCGCAGGATGCTCAGGATGGATCAGAATAAGAAAAAATTTTTCCCATGGCGGATTCATTTCGATCTGAGTTTACTGCTGGGATTACTGGCTGTATCGGGAATGGGGCTGATCGTGCTGTACAGTGCGGGTCAGCGCAATATGGATTTGGTGACTGGCCAGGCCATGCGCTTGGGCTTGGGATTCGTGATCATGCTGGCTTTGGCGCAGGTACCGCCTTATTACTTTCGGTTCTGGTCGCCATGGATTTATCTGTTTGGAATCATTCTGTTGTTGGCAGTTATGGCGGCTGGCGATATCTCCAAAGGCGCACGGCGTTGGTTGGACCTGGGGGTGCTACGCTTTCAACCCTCGGAGATCATGAAGTTGGCCGTGCCGATGATGATGAGCTGGTACTTCGCCGATAAACCACTGCCGCCACGGTTGTGGCATTTACTGAGCGGGGTATTGATCACCGCTGTGCCATTTCTGTTGATCGCCAAGCAGCCGGATCTGGGCACGGCGCTGGTGGTGGGTTGTGCCGGAGCTTACGTGCTGTTTCTCGGTGGACTGAGTTGGGTCATCATGTTCGGCTTGGCGGCGACACTGTGTGCCGTGGTCCCACTGTTTTGGCACTTTGGTATGCACGATTACCAGCGCCAGCGGGTGTTGACCTTCCTTGATCCAGAAAGTGACCCGCTGGGATCGGGTTATCACATCATCCAGTCCAAGATCGCCATCGGTTCCGGGGGTATCTACGGCAAGGGTTGGTTGAACGGTACCCAATCACATCTGGATTTTTTGCCGGAAGGCTCGACCGATTTCATCTTCGCCGCATTCTCGGAAGAGTTTGGTCTGGTGGGGGGCTGTTTGCTGCTGGTGTTGTATTTCTTCATTATCGCCCGTTGCCTATATATGGCGACCCATACTCCAGATACCTATACCCGTCTTCTGGCGGGCAGCTTGACTCTGATTTTCTTTATTTACGCTTTCGTCAACTCTGGAATGGTGTCCGGTCTGCTGCCGGTGGTGGGATTACCGTTGCCATTGTTCAGTTATGGCGGAACATCCCTAGTGACGATCATGGCGGGCTTCGGTATCCTGATGAGCGCTTATTCGCACCGTCTGAGCCCAACACGGTAATCATTATCGCGACCAAAACGACGAGATCTGCGCGTGAAGAACCTGTATTTGCCCGGTATCATCCTGCTATTGAGCGCCTGCGCGCCAACGTCACCCACGGTCCGCCAGGTGCCGGTAACCCCGATGATACCGGCGCCTACCTCACCGGAAACGACGATGACTGGGCCCGCTGGTGGCATTCCCAGCCAATCTTTGGCCAGTCGACCTGAAGTGCAACAGTTCATCCGAGAAATGGCCTCGCGTCATCGCTTCGATGCCAATTATCTGTTGTCGGTTTTTAGTCGCGCCAAGGCTCAGCCCAGCATCATCAAGGCCATGTCCCGACCAGGCGAGGCCAAGCCCTGGTATGAGTACCGTGGCATCTTCGTCAATTCCAAGCGTATCCAAGGCGGCGTGCAGTTTTGGCGGGCTAATGCGGCGGTGCTGGCCCGTGCTGAGCAGGTTTATGGCGTGCCCCCGGAAATTGTGGTCGCTATCATCGGTGTCGAGACCCAATACGGTGGCAATATGGGCAACTTTCGCGTTCTGGAAGCCTTATCCACCCTGGCCTTCGATTATCCGCGCCGTGCCACCTATTTCCGCAAAGAACTGGAAAATTTCCTGCTGCTCACTCGCAATGAGGGTATCGATCCGCTGACTCCGCGCGGGTCCTACGCTGGAGCCATGGGATTTGGGCAATTTATGCCTAGTAGTTATTTGTCCTATGCGGTCGATTTCGATGGTGATGGTCATCGCGATCTCTGGCATGACCCCAAAGATGCGATCGGTAGTGTCGCCCATTACTTCCAGGGATATGGCTGGCGCACTGGTGCACCGGTCGCTGTACCGGCGCAAGTGAGCGGTACACGCTACTCGGCGCTAGTCAGTCAGAAGTTGAGTCGGCCCAAGGACAGTATCGCAAGTCTACAAGCCCAGGGAGTGACACCGATGGCGTCGGTCAATGGAGCACAGACCGCGCTACTGCTGGAGTACGAAGGGCGCGACGGTATGGAATATTGGTTGGGCTTCGATAATTTTTATGTGATCACTCGCTATAACCACAGCCGCTTATACGCCATGGCGGTCTATCAGCTCAGTCAGGAAATCCGTGAGCAATATGCGTTTTCCGATACCCGTACAGTGGAACGCGTAGCCCGCGCTGACTGAATTTTCCAACAAAAATCTGAAAATAATCGCATCGGTTCGACAAGGGTTCACTGTTGCCCGATGCAAGGGAGAATTTATGGCGAAATCTTGGGGCCAGACTTTATTTTGGGTCTCGTTGACCAGTGCGCTAGTAGGTTGCGGCAGCGTTCCTGGACAACCAGAGAAGCGCGTACTGCCTAGTGGTTCCAATCTCAACATGATCTCGGACACGACTGAACTGAATCTTTCAGTCGAACCTCCCAGTGCCACTGGCAATGCCGACAGCTATGTCGTCTTCGGTCGGCGTTATCGGGTCAGGGAAACCAGCGAAGGCTATCGAGAGGAAGGCACTGCCTCTTGGTATGGCCGGGATTTTCACGGACGCAAGACCTCCAGCGGCACTTCATACGACATGTATGAGATGACCGCAGCCCACAAGAGCCTGCCGCTACCCTGTTATGTGCGCGTGATCAATCTGGACAACGGTCGGAGCACTATAGTCAAGGTCACGGATCGCGGCCCGTTTGTCTCAGGGCGGATCATCGATCTGTCTTATGCCGCCGCCTTGCGGCTGGATATGGTGGGGCGAGGAACTACTCATGTCGAAGTGACCGCTTTGGCACCGTATCAGTATCTACCAGAGCTGGTGGCTCGGCGTGCGGTCGAGCGAAGCTGGCAGCTGGCCGGGATGAAATCGCGAAATCCATCGGATACATCGGCTGGGCAGAGCAAGGGCATGCTGAGCGATAAAGACGATACGATGTATTTGGTGGGTGCCATGCCTGACGGACGGCGCAGTAACTCCCGTCCGTAAATACAAGGCGGGTCACTGCATTTGGACCAATGCTCGTGCTGTAGCGTGAGCACCTTCTTGGCGTGGGATAGCGCGATGGTTTGATTCGTGACCGGGTCTGACTAGAATCACGAGCGATGATTTTTAACCAAGGGAGTCCCACACGACTCATGTTGTACTCGACTGTGCTTCGTTTCCTGCTGTTGCCGTTGGTCCTGGTAGGCACCGTGTTGTGTTCCAGTTGGGCCGCCGTTCAAACTGACACCCTGCCGTCACCACCACAAGTCCCGGTACGGGGTTATTTGCTGATGGATTATCAAAGTGGCGCCATCTTGGCGGATTTGAAGGGGGAGGAACGGATGGAACCGGCCAGTATCACTAAGTTGATGGCCGGTTACGTGGTCTACAAAGCTCTGAAATCCGGCAAGATTCACGTCGATGACCCGGTACCCATCAGTGAAAAAGCGTGGCGAACCCAAGGTTCCAGAATGTTCGTTAAGCTCGGGAGCCAAGTGTCGGTTGATGATTTATTGATGGGTATGGTGGTGCAATCTGGCAACGATGCTACGGTAGCGTTGGCGGAATATGTGGCGGGTTCCGAGGAAACCTTCGTCAAATTGATGAATGAACAAGCGGCGCAACTGGGAATGAACAGCAGCCATTTCACCAATGCAGCCGGCTTGCCAAACCCTGAGCACTACATGTCGGCCCGCGACATCGCCGTATTGGCACGTGCATTGATTCGAGATTTCCCGGATCAATATCGCCGCTACTCGGTGCGTAGCTTTAAGTACAACAATATCGAGCAGCAAAATCGCAACCGGTTGCTGCTGACTGATCCCTCGGTGGATGGAGTCAAGACAGGTCACACCGAATCGGCGGGCTACTGTCTGGTTTCGTCGGCCAAGCGTAACGATACTCGTCTGGTCGCGGTGGTGCTGGGGGCCGAGCGGGAACGGAATCGCTTCAGTGCCAGTGAGACACTGCTGAACTACGGTTTTAGCTTTTTCGAAAGCCGCAAGCTGTACGACGCCAACACGCCTATCGTGACCTCACGAATCTGGAAAGGTCAGGAAAATGAACTGCCATTGGGTGTGACTCAGCCCCTGTATGTGACTGTCATCAAAGGGCAGGCACCGCATGTTAGTACCACCACCACTGTACAACCGATCATTGTTGCCCCGGCCCAAAAGGATCAGCCCTTTGGTGATATCGTGGTCAAAGTGGGTGAGCAAGAGGTGAGCCGAACTCCTTTGGTTGCGTTGCAAGAGGTACCGGAAAGCGGCTGGTTCGGGCGGATGATCGATTCGATCCTGCTGTTTTTCTATTCGTTATTTCATTAATTCAGTTCGAGGCATGCGAGCATGAGCGATGAATCGCTACTGCAATTTCCCTGTGAGTTTCCGATCAAGATCATGGGCACCAACACGCCTGATTTTCGCAATCTAGTGACGGATCTAATCCGTCGGCATGTCATCGAGCTGGACGAAACGCGGATACAGGTACGTGACAGTAGTGCGGGTCGCTACCAGTCGTTGACGGTGGTAGTGGATGTCCACAGCCGGGCGCAATTGGATGCGATCTATCGAGAACTGAGCGGTCATCCGGATATCACGATGGTTTTGTGAGCAAGGGCATGGCGATGCCCACTTCCCATGGTGAGTCCTTGTGCCTGCGTAGCCTCGGTCGCTGTGAGTATGAACCGGTATTCGCCGCCATGCGGGCCTTTACCGAGGCTCGCAATGCTGACACGCCGGACGAACTGTGGCACGTCGAACATCCGCCGATCTTTACCCAGGGATTGGCTGGCAAGACCGAACATCTGTTGACGCCAGGAGATATTCCGGTGGTGTGGGTGGACCGTGGTGGTCAGGTGACTTACCACGGCCCCGGTCAGGTGGTGGTGTATTGCTTGCTGGATGTACGACGGTTAGGTTTGAGTGTGCGTGGTCTAGTGACGATACTGGAGCGCTCGGTGATCGACCTGCTCGCTGCTCACGGCATCCTCGGTCGCACCCGGCCCGATGCGCCGGGTGTCTATGTGGAGGATGCCAAGGTAGCCTCGCTGGGTCTGCGTTTGCGTCAAGGCCGTTGTTACCACGGTTTGAGTCTCAATGTGGCTATGGATCTGGAACCCTTCACCCGGAT
>JACSSB010000290.1 GCA_014879435.1 Phycisphaerales bacterium | reverse complement strand
CTTCGCTCAGGCGAGTGTTTAGGCGGTTGAACTTGCGGCAGTATTTCTGTAGGCAGTGTTCTGCCAACAAGGGAATATCCTCCGCTCGGTCTCGCAACAGTGGGACATGAATGGGAAAGACGTTGAGCCGATAATAAAGATCGGCTCGAAATCGGCCCTTTGCGATCTCGTCCTCCATTTCCCGGTTGGTAGCCGCGATCACCCGCACATCAACGCGCCGATATTGATTTTCACCGAGCCGACGAAACTGCCCATCCTGCAAGATCTGCAACAGTTTGACTTGTAGGGTGGGACTCATTTCGCTGATTTCGTCCAGCAGCAAGGTGCCACCATCGGCTACTTCAAACAGTCCTTTGTGGTCTTGAATGGCGCCGGTGAACGCGCCGCGTTTGTGACCGAACAGCTCGCTTTCCAGCAGCGCTTCGGGCAACGCCCCGCAATTTTGTTCGATGAATAGTTTGTCCTTGCGTGGACCGTGCTTGTGAATATAGCGGGCTAGCAAGGTCTTGCCGGTGCCGGTTTCGCCGGTCAACAGCACGGTTGCCGAATTGTCGACAACCTTATCCACCAAATCGAAAACCCGCCGCATGACCGCACTTTTGCCGATAACGGTGTCCATGAAATCCGACTCTCTGCCGGTTTCTTTTTTCAACAAGCGGTTTTCGGCGTTCAGTCGTTCGTTGGCGGCTTGCAGTTCTTGGAGCAGGCGTTGGTTCTCCATAACCAATTCGTAGCGTTCCGGCGCCCGTTGAACCGTGAGCTTGAGTTCCTGTTGATCCCAGGGTTTGCTGATGTACTGGTAGATCTGGCCTTTATTGACGGCCTGTATCAAGGCGGCGGTATCGGTGTAGCCGGTCAGGAGGATGCGGACTGCATGGGGGACGATCTTAGTGGCGTGTTCCAGCAGCTCGGCTCCAGTCATTTCCGCCATGCGTTGGTCGGCGATGATCAAGGCGATATTCCGTTGCGTCAGCACCGCCAGTGCTTCGGCTCCATTCGAAGCGGTGAATACTTCATAACGCGCTGCAAAGGTTAGAGTGAGGCTACGGAGTATTTCCTTTTCATCATCGACGATGAGCAGGCTGTGGCGCTTCATATCATTCTCCTGATCGGCCGAATGGGGAGTTCGACCGTAAATTCACTGCCTTGGTGAAGAGTGCTGGATACCCGAATTTTTCCTCCATGTTTTTCGACGATACCGTAGCTGATACTAAGACCTAATCCGGTTCCTGCACCGACCTCTTTGGTGGTGAAGAACGGATCAAATATTTTCGACAGATTTTCGGTAGCGATTCCTGCGCCGTCATCCCGGATCGAGATTCGGACCCAATCACTTTCTGTCCGAGTGGTGATCCAGACGTTGCCCGTGCCAGAGATGGCCTGAGCCGCATTTTGCAGCAGGTTCATGAAGACTTGGTTGATCTGGCCGGGCAAGCATTCGACCAGAGGTAAGGGTTGGTAGTCGCGGTGTAGATGAATACGGTTTATGTATTGTTTGGCCAGTAGACTCAAGGTTGATTCGAGTCCAGCCTGTAAGTCGGTTGGGATCAGGCCAACATCGTCGGTGCGCGAGAAAATGCGCAGATCCAGCACGATTTTCTTGATGCGCTCGGTCCCTTCCTTGGAGCTGCGGATCAATTCCCGCAGGATATTTAAGATGTCGTTGAAGCTGAATGCTGAATCGGATGCGTCATCCTGATGATGTTCTGGATGATCGCTGTTTCCTGTCTTGGCTTGGGTTTGGAGTGTTCCGGCCAGTTGTTCGGTGTATTCCTCAATAAGCTCCAAGTTGTTGAGAACGTAGCTATTGGGGTTGTTCAATTCGTGGGCGACGCCAGCCACCAGTAATCCCAATGAGGCCATTTTTTCCGATTGCACCAGTTTTTGTTGCGCGTGGGTCAAATCCGCGTAAGCGGTTTCAAGTTGTTGGTGGCGTTGGCTGAGCGTTTGGTTAGCAGCGGCTAGTTCTTGGGTGCGTTCCGTGATTTTCGCTTCCAGATCACGGTTGATCTCTTCCAGCAAACGGCGGCGGTCACGTTCGACGGTCAACACTCGCAGCAGCAGGTAGCCACTTTGGACCAGCAGCAGGATCGTGATTCCTGCTAAAACCGGTAGCCACAAGCGGGTGGTTGCGAATGTCACCCAGGCGATGGCCAAGTACAGTATCGCCAGCAGAATGGTCGTGCTCAGGGCGGCGATAGGTTTGAGCCGCACTGTGAGCAGGCTGGCGCTCAGGGCCAGGGCTAAAAGTCCTAACCAGTATTGGGTCGGTGCCAGTTCGACGACAGCATGGCCGTGCAGCAGATTATCCACCAGCGTGGCTTGAATTTCGACGCCAGCGATGGGATGGCCGCTGTTCCAGGAAAAGGGGGTCAGAAAGGTATCGCCCGATAGGCGCTGCGGTTCGGGGATAGCTTCCAGTATGCGGCCCACCAGCACGATCTTGTCGCTGAAAATTCCCGGTGGCAGCCGATGTTGCGGGTCGAGCGCCTGATAGTAGGAGACAGTTTGGATCGTTTTGGGTGGCCCTAGATAATCGATCAGGCGTTCTTGGAGTAGATCGTGCTGGTTGAGGAGGAGGCGTTCCGACTCGTTCACCTTTGCACGTTCGAGGTAGCGTCGCACGACTTGCAGCGCAAAGGACGGCATATCCGGGGTGAGCAGTTGCGCTCGCCGCACGATGCCATCCGGGTCGATGCTGATGGTGGCACCACCGATCCAAGCCGCTTGTTGCAGGGTGGCAATCGGATCGATGCGAATGGTGTGGCGAAATAAGGGATCATCGACGGCTGATAGCGCACTGGCTAGCACGCCGTTATCGCTTTCGTGCAGCGCCTGCGCCAGCGCCTGATCTTGCTTCGGTTCGGAAGGTTCTGCAAACAGAATGTCGAAGCCGATTACCGCCGCACCGGCTTGTTGCAGTTGACGAATCAAGCGGGCATGAAGCTCGCGTGGCCATGGCCATTGTTGTTTGATTTCAGCCATGGAGGGTTCGTCGATGGCGATGATGATGATGGCTTTGGGTGCGGGCAATGCGCCACGCAGGGTAAATAAAAGATCGAGTCCTTTGAATTCCAGAAAAGAAAAAAGGGACAG
>JACSSB010000048.1 GCA_014879435.1 Phycisphaerales bacterium | reverse complement strand
TGCATCCTGCTCAACGATGGCGATGGCTCCGGTCAACCAGTCCACATTGATGCGATACGTCACCTTCGGACCGCTGACGGTGATGAAACCGCCAGTGGAACTCCCATCTGGAAAGAAGCGGATCGCGCCGATCTTACCCTCACGCACTTCTGACTGGGCGGTATGCAATTGGAGTCCCACGCTGTCTGGTAAGCTGACTTCACGCGGATCGCCGGTCACCCCAAAACGGTGCCGCTCCAGATCCAGCTCCAAAACCGCTTCCTGCTGGCGAGAAACCGCTTCGTTACGGGCATTACGTAAGCCAGCGGCCAGTTGCCGCGCTGCACCGCGCAGCTCGACGCTACCACCCAGACCCGAAAGCAGCGGCGGCACCAGCGTTACCAATAACACGCCGATCACCAGCACGATCAGGATTTCCAGCAGGGTGAACCCCTTCTGCCGAAGCCGCGCCTTCATATCGTCATCGCGTTCGAAAAAACGGCTTATTCCCAGCTCACCACGTCCTGGTTCTCGCCGTCGCCACCCTCGGCATTATCCGCTCCCAGCGAATACACATCGAAAGCACCACCGTGCTGACCGGGTGCCCGATATTGATAGTCGTTACCCCAAGGGTCCTTGGGAATATTATTCTTACGTAAATAAGGGCCAGCCCAACGAGTCGCACCTGATGGCTGTACGACCAGTGCTTGCAGCCCCTCGGCGCTGGTGGGGTAGCGTCCCATGCTGAGGCGGAATCCATCCAGCGCAGAGCTGAAGTCCTCAATTTGTAACTTAGCTGCACTGGTATTGGCTCTACCCAGATAGCCTATAACCTGTGGCCCAACCAGCCCGGCCAACAAACCAAGAATCACCAGCACCACCAACAACTCGATCAGGGTAAAACCACCCACGCGGGAAAGATTGTTTTGACGTTTCATGAATTGCACATCCAAGAGATTGACCGACTTCAACAAGCCAGTTCGTTCAAATAGAGGATTGCCCGAGCGAGCGCTCAAAAGGCCAGTTCGTTCAAGCTGAGGATCGCCACCAAAATAGACATGATGATGCCGGCGATGACCACCCCCAGACCCAGAATCAAAGCCGGTTCCAGCAGAGTCAGCATACGCTTGACGGCGGTCTGTACTTCGTCATCGTAGGTATCGGCCACCTGCAGTAGCATCTCCTGCAACTGGCCGGTTTCTTCGCCAACTCGGATCATTTGTACCGCCAATTTGGGAAAACGCCCCGCCTCCAACAAAGGATCAGCCAAGCCCCGACCCGTCTTGACATGCTCGGCTACCTCGCCCAATGCATTTGCCAGTACCTGATTGCTCAAGGTTTCGCGCACGATGGTCAGTGCGCTCAATAGCGACACCCCATTACCCAGCAGTGTCCCTAGGGTCCGTGACAAACGCGCAGTCTCCACCTTGGCGATCAGATCGCCAAACAGCGGTAGCCGCAGAAATCGGTCATCCCAACGCGCTCGACTCTCCGGCTGACCCAGTTGCTGACGCATAATCGTCACCAACAATAGGATCAGGATCAGACCGACCCACCAGTAGTATCGAAAGCCATTACCAGCAGCGATCACGATTTGGGTCGCCAACGGTAACGCTTTACCGGCATCGGCAAACAGGCGCTGGAATTGAGGTACGACGAAGGTCAACAGAATGATGACTGCCAATGCCGACACTGAGAGCAGAATGATCGGATAGATCAGCGCTGAACTGACGGTTTCTCGCAGCGCCCGTGATCGTTCCAGGAATTCACTGAGCCGTTTCAGTACGGTATCCAGTGCTCCACCCGCCTCGCCTGCACGGATCATGTTCAGGTAAAAACGCGAAAATACCCCCTGCACTTCCAGGGCATCGGCCAGCGATGAACCGCCACGCACCTTTTCCTGTACTCGAACCAACACGGGTTTGAGTTGCGGGTCTTCGGTCACACCAATCAGAATACTCAGCGCTCGATCCAGTGGCATTCCGGCATGCAGCAGGCTGGCCAATTGTTGCGTTAATAAGGCGATGGCCTTGCGCGATAATGCCCGCCGCTTGCTGAACAGCGGCTGACCAAAACCACCTCGCAGGAAGCCACCCTTGGCTTCGTTAACCGCCAGCGGCAATAAGCCTTGATCGCGCAACCGTGCAATCGCCGCATCCAAAGTCGCCGCATCCAGTTCATCGCGCACCACCTCGCCATTGGCGTCCACTGCTTCATAATGATAACGGGGCATGATTTTAAGCCTCCTGCTCCTGCTGACTGGTCACGCGCAGCACTTCCTCGATAGTGGTCAATCCAGCCACTGCCTTGCGCAACCCATCTTCGTACATCGTATCCATTCCACCGCGTTGCGCTTCGGTTTGCAGTTCACCGGCATCGGCGTGCTTGAGCACCATCCGCCGCAGGGGATCATTCATCACCAGAAACTCCATGATCGCCGCGCGTCCTCGATAACCGGTACCCCCACAGTGTTCACAACCAACCGGCTTGTGGAGGATGATCGTGCCACTATTATCACTGTAACGGTGTAAATGCAGATCCTCGACCAATTCGGGCAAGGCGGGATACGGCTCACGGCATCGGGTACATAACAATCGCACTAAGCGCTGCGCCAGGATGCCATTGATGGTCGAGGTCAGCAGATAATCATCCACTCTCATATCGAGCAGCCGGGTCACACTGCCCGCTGCATCGTTGGTATGCAAAGTGGACAGTACCAAGTGACCGGTCAGCGCCGACTGTACGGCGATCCCCGCAGTTTCCAAATCACGCATTTCGCCGATCATGATCACATCAGGGTCCTGGCGGACGATGGCACGCAGGGCGTTGGCGAAGGTTAGATCGATCTGTGGCTTGACCTGGATCTGATTGATGCCTTCGAGCTGATACTCCACCGGATCTTCCACTGTGAGGATCTTGCGTTCCGGGGTGTTGATGGTTTGCAGGGCAGTATACAAAGTGGTGGTCTTACCGCTACCAGTGGGGCCGGTAACCAGGATGATTCCATGCGGTAGATTCAGCACCTCCAAAAAGCGCTTGAGGGTGCGTGGGCTGAAGCCCAATAACTTGAAATCCAACACCACACTGGCCTTATCCAGGATACGCATCACCACGCTTTCC
>JACSSB010000144.1 GCA_014879435.1 Phycisphaerales bacterium | reverse complement strand
TTGAGATAACAGGCCGGATCTTCGGCCCAAGGGTCACCAGTGAGCTGTTGGGCACGCACGCGCGTATTACCGCCGCAAATATCGAAGTATTGGCATTGGCCACATCGCCCTTTTACTGGACGTGGTTTCGCTTTTAGTCCAGCCATTAGCGGATCGCGGGTATCGACCCAGATTTCCGAAAAGGGCCGCTCGCGGACATTGCCTAGAGTGTGATGCCACCACATGGTATCGGGATGAACATTGCCGAGATTATCGATGTTGGCGACGTTTACGCCAGAGGAATTGCCGCCCCATTGCGCTAATTTGGCACGAAGATGCTTCTCTAATTCGGGGAAATGCTGTCGTACCCAGAGCAGCAAATACACGCCATCAGCATCATTGTTACCAGTCACAAACTCCCTGGGTTGACCAGTTTTTACTAAGTGCCAGCAGTGATCGAATAGCAAATCCATCGCTTGTCGGGTAGTACGGTGGTGGGCATCATCCTTACGATTACGGTTGCCACGCCCGGAGTAATTCAGGTGAGAAAAATAGAATTTGTCGAGTTGCTCGGTGTCTAGCAACGCCAATAAGCGTGGCAAATCGTGGGCGTTATCTTCGGTCATGGTGTAGCGAATCCCGACCTTGATGCCCTGCTCCCGGCATAGCTGAATACCTCGCATCGAAGCGGCGAATGCGCCTGCTTGACGGCGAAAACGGTCGTGGGTTTCAGCGATACCGTCCAGACTGACGCCTACATAATCGAAGCCGATTTCAGCGATTTGATGGATGTTGTCACGATCGATCAGCGTACCGTTACTCGACAAGGCTACATAAAATCCTTGGTCTTTGGCATGCTGTGCAATCTTGAAAATATCGGGACGCAGTAACGGTTCACCACCGGAAAGAATCAGGGTCGATACCCGAAACCGCTTCAAATCATCCATAACGCTAAAGATTTCCTCGGTACTCAATTCGCCAGGAAAATCGGTATCGGCAGAAATCGAATAGCAATGTTTGCAGGCCAGATTACAACGCCGTATCAGGTTCCAAATGACTACCGGACCTAGTGGATTACGCTTGGGTGCGAGCGGCTTGGGATTGGCGATTTCCTGCATGAACTGGGTGATGCGGAACATGGAAATCTCCTTCAGCCACGCAGACGTAGGCCAGTCTTTTTCAGAATTCGAGTGCTGTACAGGATGGTGCGGGTATCGCAGTCTTCACCCAGAATTTCGGCGATCTGTTCAACCTTAGTGGCAACTTCGTCACGGCTTGCACCATGGATCATGGCGAATAGGTTGTATGGCCAATGCGGTAGATGGCGGGGCCGACGATAGCAATGCGTCACGAATTGCAGCGCTCCAACTTGTGCTCCCAGTTCGTCCACTTTCTCGTCTGCGACATTCCACACGCTCATCCCATTGGCGGTGTAGCCGATGCGGTAATGGTTCGGGACTACACCGATACGGCGAATTGCCCCTGCCTCTAGCAAGCTTTGCAAGCCGGTGATGACTGTCGTTACATCGCTGTTTAATTGTGTGGCCAGCGCATGATAGGGCTGTAGGGTCAATGGTAAACCGGCCTGGGTGGCGCGAATCAGTGGGCGCAGTTGCGCCAATCGTTCCGGCGAGAGCGCTATTTTACCGATTGAATCAGGAGTGGAACGAGAGTGGTTGACACCACTGGCTCCAACCCCAAACCGGGCTTCAATAAAATATTCTTTTTCCTTTGGGAAATTAAATACGGGCAAACCAGTCGCCTTTTCGATCCGTGCCACCGTATCCGCCATTTCCGCCGATGTTTCCGTCGCCAGCACGAACCACATATTGAGCGTATGGTCGCGTTGGTAATTGTGGGCCACTTCTGGAAAGTGATTGACGATAGCAGCGATACGTTCGAAATCCGCTTCCGGCACTTGTAAGGCCGCCAGCGAAAATGCACCGCCCATCCGCTCGATTTGATAGAGGGGGCCGAAGCGCGTCAAGGTGCCATCGGCTAATAAGGCTTGCAGTATTTGCAGTACCGTTGCCTCATCGCTATTCAGCTGCTCGGCTACCACGGCAAACGGCCGTTCACACAATGGAAAGTCGCCTTGCCACTCATTGATCAGGCGGCGTTTTAACTCGTCCATGCCGCCGTCTCATAGCGGGTAATGCGTCGCTGATTTGCAGCCTTTCCGTTTACTGGGAGTACGGGTGCTGTTAAATGATAATAAGCGCCGCGTTGGCGGAAGCAGCGGACGCTAAATAGTACGCTATAGGGATAAGATTCTAAATTTCGTGCAATGCGCAATCGCTCGATCTGAGCTAGCACTTCATCACGCTCGCGGCCATGGATCATGCAGAATAAGTTATAGCGCCAGTGCGGCAAGCGTCGGGGACGGCGATAACAAAGATTGACACCTGATTCCATTGCTAGATTTCGTCCGACCATCCCGACTTCGGTATCGGGAATATCCCATACCACCATCGCATTAGCGTGATAACCTAGCGCGCGATGGTGGACAATAATACCCAATCGCTTGATGAGTCCTTGCTGCAACCAGCCATGCAAGCGTTCCAGTACCGCTTGCTCTGAGAGATCCAGGGCCTGCCCCAGGGCATGATAGGGCTGGTTAATCAAAGACAACCCCGGTTGCAAGGCAGCGAGTAGATTACGGTCCGCATCGCTCAAAATAATGGGCGCGGGTACCACCCGTTCCGTAGTTATCGCCGAAGCATCGCGTCGTCCGCGTTGCTGCAAATCAAAACCCAGATCGATATGAAATGGCTCCAACAGCGGTAAATCGAGCAGTGGCAAACCGGTTCTTTCCCGAATTTCAGCCAGGATGGTTTGCACCCGTGCCGCCGATTCGGCCGTCAAGACGAACCATAAATTAAACGCATGTTCGCGTTGATAGTTATGGTTGACTTCTGGATATTCGTTGATCCATGTGGCGACCGTCTCCAATTGCGCTGAAGGAACCGCCAGTGCGGCCAAAGTGCTGACCCCCAGGCGTTGGGTGGCGAAGACCGCACCAATGCGGCTGATCTTTCCGGCTTGCCACAAGCGGCGCAGCGACGCCAACACCTCCTCTTCGGTTCGCCCCAATATTTCGGCAATACGATGAAACGGCCGAC
>JACSSB010000056.1 GCA_014879435.1 Phycisphaerales bacterium | reverse complement strand
GCGCCTTCCTGCAAGGTGTTGGCCAGGGGAGGCGGAGGCGCAAGCTGCTGCTCGCTAAGATATTCCAAAATGTCTTCAAGATGATGGGTCAGGTTGGCAACTCCCTTGACACCAATCATATTGGCCGAGCCTTTGAGGTTATGCGCCAAGCGCTGGGCGACACCCAGATTTTGCGATACCTCTTCGCCGCGACTGATGTGCCCCACGCATTCCGTGAAACGCGCGGCGTTGGCTGGGGCTTCCTGCAGAAATACCGTCATTAACCGTGGGTTGAGGTCGTCGCCAAGCACCAATGCCACGTCTTCGGGCTGGACCAGAGCGGGCCGTGCTTCGACTTTAGTCAATGAATCGTCGTCATCTGGCGCCAGCAGTGCCACCAGTTCAGCAGCCTGCTCTTCGGTCAGAGGATATGGCCAAACCGGTCGTGATAAATGCGTGATTACGGCCAGACAGAGATCCTCATCTGCTGGATCGTTGAGATAGGCCAACACCACGGCTGGCCATTCCTCCATCACCGCACGAGTTGCCGAGCGTGCGCGCGCATCCAGCTTGGCGAGGGTCTCAACATTTCGAGTAATCTGCATGCAGAGCGCGACCAATCCTGGCAGGTTAGCCGTCTCGCTTGCCGCCCGCACGCGCTCGATGGCACCGATGTAGCCAGCGGCGGCGCCTGCCCTCTCGATTGGGTTTTCGGTCGGCGCGGTGAGGATCTCAAGCCAACTCTTCAGTTCGGCGCGAGGCTCCGCGAGTTGTTCGAGTAACTCGGCGATGCTGGCATCAGCTTTGTCCCCGTAAACAGGTGCATCTGGGGTTATATCAAGGGTTTCGGTCCCGTTTTCACTGATCGACGAAACCAGATCGACAGTATCTGTTTCAGCTTCCAACACTTGCGGCGCAGGTTCCATGTCGGATTCGACCGCCGCATCGAGGGGGAGTGGCTGCGTGCGCTCTTCGTCCCAGTGGTCTTCATTTGTGGGCGGGGAAATTTCGCCGAACAAGGGATTATTGGGCTCTTCCGAGATCTGCATTTCGAGCGCTGATCCCGCATCGATCCTTGCGGATTCCATCGCCCATTCCGGCACCGGGTCATCAGCCTGAACCATTGCGACGAAATCCAAAGGGATCTCCTTTGTGATTTCATCCGCCACAGGGACCGTGTCAGGATCGACAAACCGATCAACTGGTGCGGTTTCCACCGCCACCGAAAGGGAGATCTCCGGTTCCGGCCAGTGTGGTTCCGGGGGCATCTTCGTTTCAGCTTCTCGAATGATCGCCGTACCGTCATCCACCTTCATTTCGACCGGTTCGGTAGTGGTTGCGGTGGTTAGCCGCGAGCCGATCAGCAGTCCGGCGCGCAGACTGTCCGGTAGCGGCCCGAGCAAATTCTCCACAAATTCCAAAGCATCGGGCTGATGGAGGTACATCAGCACAGCGCCACCCCAGTTGGCCAGACGCGGGCCATATTCTCTGAGATAGCGCTCGGCATCGCCATTCAGGGAGCGCAGATGCGCATCGAGTGCCGCGCAGACTGCTTGCAAATCCTCCAACTGCGCCATCTCGACTGCCGTTGCGATGATTTCGACGTTACTCAGACAAGCATCGAGTATCGCTTGGGTGTCAGCAGGATCGCTGTCTGTTGCCAGCGTGCTCACCGCGTCGGCGATACCCGCGTCGGCGATCGAAACCAGCTCGCGCACCGATTCTAGGAGTTCTGAATCTTCCATGGTTTTATACCTAGTGGTAAATGGAAATCCTTGTCAGCCCAAATGCTTGAAGTCGCCTCAAGCGGCCTCAGGCAATTTGAACACGCGCACCGAACTCACCAGGGTGCCCAAATATCCGAACATATTTTCAGCCTGTTCGGTCTGTTCGCGCAGCTCCTGCTCAGTTGCCGCAGTACTCTGCTCCAGCTTGTTGGCTTGATCATGCAATTCGATATTGATCGCTTCCTGGACTCTGGAATGTTCGGCGATCTGCTGCACGGCGGCCACCAATGCCTGGGTGTTGCGCTGGGTGAAGCGCATGCGTTGACCGGCTTTCTCGGCCAGATCGGAACCGGCGATCACTTGGCCGATGGTCTTGTTCATGGTGGCCATGGTTTCCGACGATTCCGCCTGGATGCTCTGCACCAGCGCGGCGATCTGCCGGGTCGATTCGCGCGCCGTTTCCGCCAACCGCTGCACCTCGTCCGCCACCAGCGAGAATCCGCGACCGGCCTCGCCTGCGGCTACCGCTTGCATACCAGCGTTGATCGCGAGCGTGTGGGTACGCTCAGCGATATCCTTAATAATTTCCACGATGCCACCGATTTCTTGAGAGCGTTCGCCGAGCCGCTTGATGCTCTTCTCGGTTTCGCTCACGCTGTTACGGATTCCATTAATACTTTGCACGGTATCGCGCACGGTCAGCAGCGCCTGTTTGGTCGAGCGAGATGCCTTGTCACCGACTTCGCTGCAGTTTGAGGCCAATTTGGCCATGTCAGCCATGGTAGTCGCGGACTGGGCCAGCTTATCCAGCACCTGCCGCACGACTTCGCGCTCAACGGTGGCCACGTCGGACACTTTGCCGCCTTGCTGGCGCACGGTGCCAGCAGCCTTTTCAAGTTGTGCCGCCAGCTTGTTGATATCATGCATGACGCGGGCGGTCTGGCGAGTCATCTGGTTGAGAGCGTCGCTGACGCTACCGGTGATGTCGGCGCTGATCGGTACCGTCACAGTGAGATCGCGCTGACACAGGCGGTCAGTGGCATCCATGAGTTGGATGATGGAGTTATTGATCTGCTCGTTTTCCTCAGCCTGTTTGGCCAGATCAGCGACGCGCTCGTCCAACATGCGGTCGAAAGCGTTGCCCAACAGCGCTAACTCGTCGTTGCCGGGCACGCGGGCGCGGGCTTTGAGATTGCCAAGGGTCACCTGCTCCACGGCACCTCGCAGGCGGCGTAGGGAACGTGTCAAGGTTAGGGTTAGCCACAGAGCTGACAGGATGGCGACGATGGCGACTCCGACTAGCGTCGCAAGCAATACGATGTCGAGCCGTTTTAATTGCGCTTCACCTTCGCTGCGGACGGAATCGGTTTCGCGGGTCCATACTTTCATCGTGCTTTCGATGAG
>JACSSB010000050.1 GCA_014879435.1 Phycisphaerales bacterium | reverse complement strand
CGTCGTGGATCGGTCGGACCACACAGCACCAGTAGCGGCACCGGTGTGGCGGCGGCCAAGTGTGCGGTACCGGTGTCATTGGCGACGATGAATCGCGCTGACTCGCACAGCGGTGGAACGTCCAGGATCGCGGTTTGCCCACACAGATTGATCAGCCAGGGACCACAGGATTGCGCGATACGCTGGCATTCCTCAATTTCATCCGGGCCGCCTACGAGTACGACATGATCGAGTCCTTGCGCGTGAAGTTGGTGCGCCAGCGCGCTATAACGGTCGGCACCCCAGCGCTTGAGATGGCCGTTGGCATTGCAGCCCGGTAACAGGATTGCATAACGTTGTGCCACCAAGCCGTGGCGTGTCAGGAGTTCCTGGGCGTGAGCACGATGATGGTCGGGAATATGCAGCACCGGTCGCGGCGTCATTGCCGGAATACCACCGGCGCGTAGCGCGGCACGGCCACGGGTGATACTGTCCGTAGGTCCGGGTAGTTCGGCCGGAGCAATGGTATAGGGACGCTGGCGGCGGTTGCCCAAACGGAAAGGAATCGAGTGGCCGCTGAGTCCCAGCAAACCCAGTAGCAAGCGGGAGCGATCATTGCATTGCAGATCGATCACCAAGTCATAGCGCTGATTTCGGACTTGACGCAGCCATTCGATGATGTTGGGAATAGCCCGCTGGCGATCACGCAGGTCCACAGCGAAGACCCGCTGAAATCGTGGATCTTGTGCAAAAAGATTTTGCCAGGCGGGTAAGGTATTGAGGTGGATTTCCCGACCCGCAAAAGCCTTGGCGATGTCCTCAAACAGCGCAGTAGCGATAATCACATCGCCCATAGCGCTCCATTTCAGCAGCAGGATGCGGCGTATCGCGGGATTAGCCGGTAGGTCGGCACTGTAAGACATCGGCGAGACTAGGATTCAGGATTTAGGAACGATAAGGGTTTGGACTGCCAGGAGGCTGAGTTTTGAAACGGCGATGGACCCATAGATACTGCTCTGGTGCTTGGCGAATGTAATCTTCCAGCAATTGGTTGATACGCTGGGTATCTGCCGCAAGATCATCGCTCGGAAAGTGTTCCAGAGCGGGTAGAACGGTCACTTCATAACCAGCCGTACCCGCTAGCCGACGTGGGAAGTAAGGGACTACTGCCGCACCACTGAGCGCCGCTAAGCGACTGGTAGCGGTAATGGTACAAGTCATCACCCCAAAGAAGGGCACAAAAACACTGTTACGAATCCCATGATTCTGATCGGGGGCATACCATACCGCTCTACCCCGTTTGAAGGCGCGTAACAGACCACGCAGATCCTCGTGTGGCAACGGAGCCAAGCGGGATCGATGCTCACGTTCACGACGCATGACAGTTTCGTACAGCTGATTTTTATGCGAGCGATACATAGCATGAAAGGATTGGTGCCAAGTGATAAAGCGAGCACCCAATTCCAAGGAGGTAAAATGTCCAGTGAGCAGGATTACGCCCTTGCCACGTGCCATCGCCTGTTCCAAATGCTCAATGCCTTCGACGCGTGCCAGCCCATATAATTGTTGGTCTGGTGCCCACCAGGCCATAGCAGTTTCGAACAGACCGATACCCAGCGCAGCAAAATGTTCTTCCAATAAATCAGCTCTTTGGGCTGGCGATAATTCTGGAAAACATAACGACAGGTTGATGGCAGCGATGCGACGGCGGCGGCGCATGATTTTGCCAGCCCAGCGCCCAATTAGACGGCCTACACGCAACTGCCAATGAAATGGTAGTGCAGCCATACCTTTCATGACGCTCAATCCCAGCCAGACCAGCCAGTAGCGCGGCATCAAAAATCGCCAGGAAAACAATGGGGCAGATGCGGTCACGAGATACAATCTTTCATCATAGAACTACTATTGTAAGCAGCTTTAGCCCGACAAAGCATCTTGCGGAATTCCGACCATGAATTTGGAGAATGACATGGCACCTGTCTTTCTAGTAACTGGCGCAGCTGGTTTCATCGGTAGTCATTCGGTGGAATGGTTACTGCGGCAAGGATGGGCAGTGGTTGGAGTCGATAACTTGCGCACGGGGCACTTGGACAATCTGGCCGATGCACGTTCGTCCCCCAACTTTAGCTTGGTGATCGCCGATGCGGGTGATGAAGCGGCAATACGCCCTTTGTTTCAAGAGCATCACTTTACTGGAGTCTTGCATCTTGCAGCGCTGGTCAGCGTTCCAGAAAGTTTTCGCGAGCCTGATCTTAATTATCGTCTCAATCTGGCCATCGCTGACACTCTGGCTCGATTGTGCCTTGAATTTGAGTGCAAGCGCCTAGTCTTCGCATCCTCAGCAGCGGTATATGGTACGAGTGCAGCGCTGCCCAATCGGGAATCAGCTTTTCCTCAACCTCAATCTCCCTATGCTGCCGCTAAGCTGGCTGCCGAAGTCATGTTGCTGGGCTATGCAGCTAGCTACGGATTGGAAGCCGTCTGTCTGCGTTATTTCAACGTATACGGACCACGTCAGGATCCCAGTTCGCCTTATTCAGGCGTGCTATCGATCTTCACCAGCCGATTCCAACGTAGTTTACCGGTTACAATCTATGGTGATGGTGAGCAAACTCGGGATTTCATCTCGGTTCGGGATGTCGCAAGGTGCAATGGGCAAGCTTTGACCTGCCAAGAAGTAGTGAGCGGCCGCTACAATGTCTGTACTGGTCAAGCCGTTTCCTTGAAACAGGCGTTGGCAATTTATCAAGAGCTATTTCCTGGCGCACCTCCGGCCGAGTTCGCACCTAGTCGGATCGGCGATATCCAGCATTCTCTAGGTGATCCCTCCTCGCTACAAGCAATGCTGCAATTCAGCGCGCAAACCTCCTTTGCGCAAGGTTTACGCGAACTAGCACTAGATAATCGTTGTGGGGGGCTTGACGTTTAAGCATTCTCTACTATAATCCGCCCTCCTTACTTGCTTGCGGCATATCGCGGCGGTGAGGAGTAGGAAGAAATTTCAGCAAGGGCTTGCAGTGATTGATTGAGTGGGCTATACTTCCACTCCTGCCATTTGGCAGAGGATTTGAGTTGCTCTTTAAGAAAGTGGTGAAGCAGTTGGAGGGGAGGCTTGCGGACGGTAGGTTCGTGGGCTGACCTTAGGCCC
>JACSSB010000232.1 GCA_014879435.1 Phycisphaerales bacterium | reverse complement strand
AGAGTCTCATCCAACACCTGTTGGAAATCGATCGGCTCCGCCTGAAAATAATGCCGCAACACAAAATTGTGGAAATCTAATACTTCACCGAGCTTGGCGCTGAAACGCTCGCGATGAAATAGATCGCCCAAACGCACCGCCCGTCGTGACACTTTATCCTCGTAGGCCGGTCCGATACCGCGACCGGTAGTGCCAATCGCCCGCTCACCACGCGCGCGTTCCCGCGCATGATCCAGGGCGATGTGATAAGGCAGAATAAGCGGGCAAGCCTCGCTGACCCGCAGCCGTTCAGCCACCGCGATTCCTCGCGCTTCCAACTGATCGATCTCGTCCAATAGCGCAGTCGGTGACAGCACCACGCCATTGCCGATCAAGCAGTGCACCCCCTCCCGCAGAATGCCCGAGGGAATCAAGTGCAGTACCGTCTTTTCACCGTTGATGACCAAGGTGTGCCCAGCGTTGTGCCCACCCTGAAATCGTGCTACCGCCGCGACACTTTCGGTCAACAGATCGACGACCTTACCCTTACCTTCGTCACCCCACTGCGTACCGATGACTACTACATTCTTACCCATGTCAACATCCCGGTATTTCTTGAAAAAAGCCATTCATGACGCAACGAAAGGTGCGGGCAGTGAAATCACGTCCCATTCACTATCTCGCTGGACCAGCACGCGATCACAACCCAGAGTTTCAGGCGCAGTCTCCATGCCCGGCAATGCTTGGATCACCCGCTCCCCTTGATTGCGCAGGGCTGCCACTCGCCGTTCCAGCATCACATCTTCAACCGGTGGGGCATAAATGCCCGTAGTAACGGCCATCGTGCTAGGAATCAGCGACAGCAGCGTCGCCAAATCAGTGCTAAAACCCGTCGCCGGCCGGGCTCGGCCAAACACCTGACCAATCTCGTCGTAGCGCCCACCCTGCGCCACTGCCTGCCCTTGTCCCGGTACATAGGCCGCGAATAATACGCCCGTGTGATAACGATATCCCCGCAATTCGGCCAGATCGATGTGAACCGGCAATTTTGGCCAGCGTCGACCTAAGATCGCCACCAATCGCCGTAGTGTCGCCAGAGCCTCATCCACATCCGCATCGCCGATAGCCAGCAGACGCGCTTCCGCCTCGTCCAGCACTTCGGGTCCGCCATTCAACTCCGCCAGTGCCAACAGCGCTTGTTCATGCGCCACTGGCAATTGCCAGGCGATCAACTGTTGGCGGATTTCCGGTAAGGCTTTACGCTGCAAAGCTTCAAATAGTAACCGCTCCTGCTCTGAATCCAGCCTAGCCTGACGGACCAAAGCACGGAATACGGCGACATGTCCCAAATCCAGATGTACGGTATCGATACCTGCAACTTGCAGGGTTTCCAACATCAGTGCCAATACTTCCAGATCGCTTTCAAGACCGCGGTGACCGTACAGTTCTACGCCCGCTTGATAAGGGCTACGTGAACCACCGAAGCCATCGGCCCGAGTACGCAACACGGTCCCCATATAGCACAGTCGCACCGGCCCATCGCGCTTGAGCAAGTGCGCATCGATTCGAGCCACCTGCGGGGTCATATCGGCGCGCACGCCCATCATTCGCCCACTCAGCTGATCGGTGAGCTTGAAAGTCTGTAGCTCCAAATCATTACCGGTACCAATCAGCAGCGATTCCAGAAACTCGATCAGCGGAGGAACGACCAGTTCGTATCCCCAACGCTCGTATAGACCGAGCAATTCATGACGTAATCGTTCCATCCGACCCGCAGCAGGCGGGAGGATTTCTTCAATACCTTCAGGCAGGAGCCAGCGATCTTCGGTGGTCATGGTGAGAGCAGAGGTGCAATTGAGAAAAATCGGTGGCGTTGAACGTATCAAACGATCTTAGCGAAACGCATATAAGGTCAGTAATCCGAGCAGCATGCTGGCCAACCCGATCAGGCGCAATGCACGATCTTCCAGGTTGGCCATCCGTATCCATGTTTGGCGCAAACGGCTCGGACTGAGAAATGGCAAGATGCCTTCCAGGACCAGCATCAGACCGAAAGCGGCCAACAAATCATTCCACATAGCAAGATTTGCTAGAAAAGATGCGGGTTGGTGCTGGCCCAATTATCAGATACATTCATTTCAACTTGTTGAAATACTGGAAGAATTTAAAATCTTCAGGTTGCAGCACCAGAATATCGCTCTTATTGCTGAAGCTGTGCCGATAAGCCGTCAAACTACGCGAGAAACCATAGAAATCCTGGTCCTTGCTATAAGCCTGGGCATAGATGTCAGTGGCCTGGGCATCTCCCTCGCCACGTTGCCGTTCGGCATCACGATAGGCTTCCGCCAGGATCACGGTACTCTGCCGGTCGGCATCAGCGCGGATACGTTCAGCGGCTTCGGCGCCACGCGAACGAAAATCCTTGGCAACCCGTAACCGCTCCGCCTTCATCCGGCTGAATACCGAATTGCTGACATCTGGCGGCAGGTCGATCCGCTTGATCCGCACATCCACTGCAGCGATTCCCAACTGAGTCGCCTGTTCCTTGAGCAACTGGCTCAAAGTTTCCATGATCTGGTCACGGTCACCCGATACCACTTCCTGAATGGTGCGCTTACTGAATTCACTGCGTAGGCCATCCTTGACGATCTGATCCAAACGCACATTGGCCTGAACGGGATCACCGCCCACCGCCGTATAGAACCGCCGTACATCTTTGATTCGCCACATCGCGAAAGAATCAACGATGACATTTTTCTTCTCAGCGGTTAAGAATCGCTCTGGCTCGGTATCCAGGGTTTGCAAGCGTCGATCAAACTTGAGAATGTTATTGATAAATGGCCACTTCCAGTGAAAGCCCGGCTGATAATCCGCCTCGACCATTTCACCCAACTGAAAGCGCAACGCGGTCTGGGTTTCATCCACCGTAAATATCGATAGTGATAATCCCACCGCCAGGAAAGCACCTAGGCCCAACAGTGCATTCCGAGAAACCGGCCATTGCGAAAAAGCCATCAGCGCACCTCCCGATCACGACTAAGATCGCGCAGACGCGTCACCGCCGCGCTGCCATCGACCGAGGCCGATGAGGAAGCAGGTGGTAGTGCATCCGGTGGGGAATTTTCCATAGCACCATTACTGGCGCTGGGCGCACTGGGCTTCTCCGTGGGCTTCAGCAAACGATCTAGCGGTAAATACAACAGATTATTGGTCCCCTTGACATCCACCAGCACCTTACTGGCTCGGAACAGTACCGACTCCAGTGCTTCCAGATACAGGCGCTCACGCGTCACTTCCGGCGCCTTCTGATAAGCCAACAGTAATTGTTCGAAGCGACTGGCCTCACCTTGGGCCTGCGCGACGACTTGTTCCTTGTAAGCTGAGGACTCTTGTAGTCGCCGAGCAGCTTGACCGCGCGCCTTTGGAATGACCTCATTGGCGTAAGCTTCGGCTTCATTTTTGAGCCGCTGTTCATCCTCACGCGCCTTGATCGCATCGGCGAAGGCATCCTGTACTTCCTCCGGCGGCTGAGCATCTTGCAACACCACAGTCACGATTTGCAGACCAGCACCGCCTTGGCGTTGATTCGCATTCAGTGGTACCACCTCCTTGCCTGCTACGGCCGGAGCTCCGCCAGATGCTTGATCTGGACCGTAGTTGTCGAGGATGCGCTGACTCAAGGTCTTGATATCGGCGACGATGTCGCTACGGCCTTCGGTTAAAACGAAATCCATGGTGCTTTTGCCGATCGTTTCTCGCGCAGCACTTTCTACAACCTGAACCAGCACACTCTCTGGATCGAGCACGTTGAACAGATAAGCGCGAGGATCCTTGACCTGATATTGCACCGCCAGCCGCACATCCACGATGTTTTCATCCTGAGTCAGCATCAGCGCTTCCTTCGATACCGAACGGATCGCCGCTTGCCGATTACCGTTACCACCGGAACGATAGCCAATTTCCCGATAGCGTCGTTGTTCGACATTGACGATTTCTACCCGGTCGATGGGGAAAAATCGTAGGTGCGGACCGGGCATCGTAGTTTCCAGGTAGCGGCCAAAACGCAGTACTACGCCGCGCTCGCCTTCGTTGACGATGTAGATACTGGCGAACAACCAGCCAACTACCAAAATCAGGGCAACAATCAGGCCGATCCCGACAAAGCCAGAACCCGAAGCACCACTATCTCCGCTGCTACCACCGCCGCCGCCACTGTCACCACCACGCCGACCACCCAGCAGAGTGCCCAGCTTGTCGGACAGCTTACGAACCACCTCATCCAGATCGGGCGGCCCCTGATCACGACCACCTCCGCTCCAAGGATCGCGGTTGCCTCCTCCCGGTTCATTCCAGGCCATGTCGTACCTCAAAATTCGTTATCTTCCAATACGCTTTCATCTTCTTTCACACTGCCGAGATCACCCAGGCCGGAATGGATCCATTCCGTACGTAAGCCGTCCCGATGAAGGAGATCCATTCTGCCACGTGACGTGCGCACTTCGATCAAATACTCGCCCGCCGCCCCAACTTGTTCACTCACTACGGCATCCAAACTAAATAAACGAGCGCGTAACCGAGCCGCAGATGGCGGTAAACAGAGCCAACCGTGTACGATTTCACCACGCAAGCGTTCAGTCAGCGCCATGATCAGTAGATCGATTCCCGCACCAGAAGCGGCGGACAACCAGACCGCTTGCGGCTGCCCTTGAGCGTCTCGCTCCAAGCGAGGGGAAGTATCTTTGAGATCAATCTTATTAAATACCTGCAAACGGGGTACCGCCGCCGCACCGATTTCCGCCAGCACGGCATCCACCTGAGCGATGATATCCTCGCGATTCGATTGGCTGACATCGATCACGTGCAACAATAGGCTAGCTTCGCAGGTCTCCCTCAGGGTCGAGCGAAAAGCGGCTACCAATTCGTGCGGCAGGCGACTGACAAAACCCACCGTATCGGCTAGCACGACCGGCTCCGCACCTGGCAGATCCAGCCGTCGCAGTGTCGGGTCCAAAGTGGCAAACAGCTGATCCGCCACATAGACATCGGCCTGCGTCAAAGCATTAAAGAGGGTGGATTTACCCGCATTGGTGTAGCCAACCAGCGAAACCGTAGGTAAATCGGTCTTACGCCGGGCTCGTCGCCCCTGCTCGCGCTGCTGCTCGACCCGATCCAGACGTAGACGAATTTGCCGTATTCGATCAGCGAGCAAACGGCGGTCAGTTTCGAGCTGGGTCTCGCCCGGCCCACGTAATCCGATACCGCCACGCTGCCGCTCCAAGTGGGTCCAGCCACGCACCAACCGAGTGGACAGATGACGTAACTGCGCTAGTTCTACCTGCAACTTACCTTCGAAGCTACGTGCTCGCTGAGCGAAGATGTCTAGAATCAAGCCAGTACGATCTAGGACTCGGCACTCCAGCAACTTTTCCAGGTTGCGTTCCTGGCTGGGCGACAGGGTATGGTCAAACAGAACCAGTTCTGCCCCACCGTGCCGCGCTGCCTCTCGAACTTCCTCGGCCTTACCGCTGCCAACGAATAAACGGGGATCTGGAGCTTGCCGTCGCCCGGTCACCAGCGCTACGCACTCAGCGCCGGCCGAGGCAGCCAGTTCCTGAAACTCGGTAGAATCGTGCCCTTCTCCAGGTTCGTCCAGCAGCAGATGCACCAGAACAGCACGCTCACCGCCGCGCGGACGCTCGAACAAAACGCTCTCCGTAATTCTGCTTAGGCTGCTTAGGATGGATCGCCACCGGGACCGCTGTCATCCATCGCGAGATTCAAGCGCACATTACGCACGGGCACAACCGTGGAAATGGCATGTTTGTAGATCATTTGGCTGACGCTATTTTTAAGCAGTACCACAAACTGATCGAAGGACTCGATCTGGCCCTGCAGCTTAATCCCGTTGACCAAATAGACCGAAACTGGAATTCGCTCCTTGCGCAACGCGTTCAGGAATGGTTCCTGAAGGGAATGACCTTTTGCCATTATGACTTCTCCCTTGTTGTTATGGACCCGAAACAAACAATTATCTTAAGGATATTAGAAATCGCCAAAAGCAGGGCGATACCATGCACAATACGTGCCTGTTCTCAAACCCATTCGTCAGACCGGATCACCACGTTCCCGTGATGTATTTTTCCGTAGGAATAAATCACTCACTAATCAACTCAATTAATTAAGTCAAACGCCGTGTCCGCCCCCACCAACAGCGGACAATCCAGAAATTCGTATATTAGCACAAGCATCACGTGTTCTTGGGAAAAAACCCGTGCATGCGCAACTCAGCAAGGGTCTGTTCAAACAACTGTGACGGGTTACCGTTCAACCATGATGCACCACTCTCCGCACGGAGCCAGGTCAACTGTCGCTTGGCGAATTGACGGGTTGCCGCGATCGCACGCTCAGCCATCTTTGCACGATCCAACCTTCCCTCCAGATATTCCCAAACCTGCCGATATCCCACAGCTCGCATCGAAGGTTTGCTCAGATCCAAATCCCCACGTGCGCGCAGGTACTCCACCTCAGTCACGAATCCCTGCTCCAACATGGATTGAAATCGGCTTTCAATACGATCATGCAGTATCCGTCGCTCTAGCGGAGCCAAAATTAGCTTGACCACTCGAAACGGCAATAGTTCGTCACACGACTGGGCGCAAAGTTCCGTTAGCGAGCGACCAGTCAATTCATATACTTCCAGTGCCCGCTGAATCCGTTGGGAATCATGGATATGAATCCGTGCAGCAGCGGCCGGATCATAGCGCGCCAGACGTGCGTGCAACGCTGTGCTGCCATACTCGGCCAGATCTATGGCCAGCTGGGCGCGAATTGCTGGATCGGCAATCGGTAATTCTGCCAAACCGCGCTCCAGGGCGCGAAAATACAGCATGGTGCCACCGACCAGCAATGGGAAATGACCACTGGCCTGAATGGCGGCGATCTCAGAGAGAGCATCCGCTCGAAACCGCCCCGCCGAATACGCCTCGGCAGGATCGAGAATATCGATCAAGCGATGCGGCGCAAGGCGCAAGGTATCCGCATCGGGCTTGGCAGTACCGATATTCATTCCCCGATAGACCAGTGCGGAATCCACGCTGATAATTTTAAACGGCAAGCGTTGGGCCAGAGCTACGGCCAACGCGGTCTTGCCGGAAGCAGTGGGGCCCATCAGAAACAGTACCGGTGGGCGCGAATCGCTCACTTCGCAACCTTGGCTCATATGCGCCACAGCTACCACCACTTACCCTTGAACTTCACGCTCAGCGCCCACGCCGAAACAGTCGATCCAATTCATCCAGACTCAGTTGCACCCAAGTCGGCCGACCATGATTGCATTGATCGGCATGATCGGTGCGCTCCATATCGCGCAGCAGACCATTCATTTCCAATAGATTGAGTGGCCGGTTGGCGCGAATGGCACCGTGACAGGCCAAACTGGCCAATAATGCCTGTTCAGCATTTTCCACACGCGCACTGGTCTCATACGTCGCGAGATCGGCCAGAATATCGCGCACCAATCCGGCGATGTCGGTCTCCGCCAATAGGGCGGGCACCCGCCGCACTGCCACGGTCTCCGGCCCCAGCATCGTCACCTCAAGACCGGATTGGGTGAACAATGCACCATGCTCCTCGACCAACTGACGCTCCCTGGGTCCCACCATGAATGTCACTGGTACCAGCAATGCCTGGGTCTTGATCTCGCCCTCCATCCACAGGCTTTTCAAGCGCTGGTACAGGATGCGCTCGTGTGCGGCGTGCATGTCCACTACCACCAATCCCTCGGCGTTCTCCGCCAACACATAGCAACCGTGCAATTGGCCGAGGGCATAACCAAGCGGTGGTTGCTCGGCATCAATATGGGCACTGGCGGCTGGAGTGGCGCTGAGCAGAGGTGGTTGGGGAATGGCAGGTGGATGCATCTGGCCATAAATCGCCAGCTGCTCATTCACCTGTGTCGGTTGCCCACGCTGATAGGCATCACCACGCTCGGTCGCAACCGCTCCGCTGTGCAATCCCATCACCAGCCGCAAAGGCTCATCAGCCTGAAGGGTTGGTTGTGGTGCAGAGCCCGGCCTAACTGAGGCCAGTGCCGCCTTCACGGTGTGTCGGACGAATTCGTGGATCTGCGCGCTTTCCCGAAATCGCACTTCTTGTTTGGTGGGATGGGCATTGACATCGACCCGGCCAGGCTCGATATCCAGATAGAGCACGGCTGCCGGGTGACGATCTCGATACAGGATATCTTGATAGGCTTGGCGAAGCGCATGCGTCACGGTTCGGTCGCGGACTGGGCGACCATTGACGAAGCAATATTGCAAGTCGGGCTGGGCGCGCGAGACAGCGGGTAAACCGAGCCAACCGCTCAACCGGACACCGGCCTCCTCCCGGTCGATCCATAGGCTCGCCGCACTAAATTCTCGGCCACACAACTCTGCCAAGCGCTGGGTACGCCCCTCTAGATCAGTTGCCGGTTCTAGGCGGAGTAATACGCGTTGGTGATGCCATAATTGGAAGCCAACGGTAAATCGACTCAGGGCTAAGCGACGAACCGTTTCTTCGATATGACCCAATTCGGTGCGTTCGCTACGTAAGAATTTGCGCCGAGCAGGCACATTGAAGAAGAGATCGCGTGCTTCGACGGTCGTGCCAATCGGATGCGATGCCGGAATCGGCTCACCGAGGGTATCGGCACCGTCGCCAACGACACGCCAACCACTGCTTTGGCCTGCGATCCGGGAAGTTAGCATCAACCGCGAGACTGAGGCGATGCTAGGCAATGCCTCACCACGAAAGCCCAAGCTGACGATCCGCTGCAGATCTTCGAAGCAAACGATTTTGCTGGTAGCGTGGCGTGCCAAAGCCAGTGCCAATTGATCAGAGGGGATACCACCGCCATCATCACGCACCCGAATCAGGCGTAATCCCCCCTGCTCCACCTCGACAATGATATGGGTTGCGCCAGCGTCCAGGCTGTTTTCCAACAGTTCCTTGACGACTGCTGCCGGACGCTCGACCACCTCGCCAGCGGCAATTTGACTGATCAGTTGCGGCGGTAACCGCTGGATACACGCGCTCACCGTGCGAGCAATACTCCCGCAATGGATGGATTAGCGGGTGAAAAGTGACTTAATAGACAACTTAGGCGTTGCCGCTGTTCACTCATCACCCGCCACACCTACTTGATCGCCTGCTGTAAAACTGCCAGCACTTGCTTAGCGCCAGCCGAATTATCGGGCTGATCATCGCTGCTGCGAACCACTACTACAGTACGCGAACCCTGCCCCGCTAGCCGAATCCGATAGCGCGTTCCCACCGCCGGTTTTTCTGGCTTACTGCGCCAGAAGGCCAGCTTGGAGAAAAAGCCTTTCTCTCCTTCGGCATCCAGGTTCTCCTCCTCCGGGTCACGATATTCCACCACATAAAGACCCTGGCCGCGATTTTGTTCCTCTACCACGTAATTGCTGCTATCCAGTGCCAGTCCAACCAACCGCCAGGCTCGCGAGTAGTCTTCTTCGACAAGTAACTGGCTTTCGCCGCCCTGTTCGAGCAGTTGTGTGCGCGGCCCCGAAGTCGAAGCGGTAGCCGCTTTGCTCTGCTCGTTTTCGGCCCGTTTTTCCGCAGCGCCCAGATAGGCTGTCAGCCGATTGAGCATTTCTGCTTCCAGTTCTGGATCGGAAGGCCGCCGCTGCCAAGTATAAGTATTGCTGGCGCTGGCAGACGTACTACCGACCGCGACCTCTTCCACCCCATAATGGGTGAGATAGAGGTCCGTCATCTTGCCATCGTCGGCATGCTCAAGTCGGACCCGGAACTTATCGCGGGTGGGCGACGAGTAGAGGATATCCAGATACTTTTTCAAGACACCGCGCAGACCGTCCTGGGGAATATCGGCACGATTTTCGACCCAATCGGTCTCCATAATGCCAATCGTGGGATCATCGCGCTTCAGGGTAAAACCGTTGCTGGCCCAGAATTCTCGGACCTTGGGCCACACCTGATCGGCTGGAGCCGCAATCACCAACCAGCGCTGGTTGCCGTCCTGCTCAAACTGAATACCAGGCTGCGCTGGCAATACGGCTTGAGGCGTGGATGCTTTTGCTTGTGCCCCACCGCCACGTTCACTGGCGTAAGTCGCTAGACTGGCCGAATTACTTGGATTCAGCTCCGGCACCAACAGGGTATCATCGATGGTGGATGAGGTGAGATCCGGTGGAATTTCCAGTGGTTCCGATACCGTGCTTTTCCGATAATCCGGCCGCCGATCCGGCAGTAAGGTATCGAAGTTGGTGGAACAACCCGAGAAAATAACCGCCAGCATGGTGACGGCTAGCGCGATCACGCGCCGGAGAGAATATCGAAACCGCATTGTCATAATTTTAATCAATCACTCCAGCCTGCCGCATCGCCGCCCGCACTGCGGGTTGCAAGGACTCCGATAGCGGCGTTAACGGTAAGCGAATACCAGAAGGTATCAGATTTAACTGAGCAACCGCCCATTTCACCGGGATGGGGTTGGATTCAAGGAACAACGCCTTGTGCAGCCCAGCCAATCGATCATTGAGGGTTTCGGTCTGAACCCGGTCGCCAGCCAGCGCGGCAGCGCACATCTCATGCATAGTGCGTGGCGCAACATTGGCAGTGACCGAAATCGTCCCCTTGGCCCCGTTGAGTATCGCTTCAGCAGCGATGCCATCATCGCCACTGTAGACATCCATACGATCACCTAAACGCCGTACTAGTTCTTGAATACGTTCGACGCTGCCACTGGCTTCCTTGATACCCACGATATTGGGAATATCAGCCAGCCGCTCGACGGTTTCCGGTTGCATGTCGCAAGCGGTACGACCGGGTACGTTGTACAGAATTTGCGGGATAGCCACGCCGTCGGCGATCAGCTTGAAGTGCTGATACAAACCTTCCTGCGTAGGCTTGTTGTAATAAGGGGTCACCAGCAAGCAGGCGTCAACACCGGCTTCCATCGCATGTTGCGTCAGATGCAGCGCCTCACGGGTAGAGTTCGCACCGGTACCGGCGATCACTGGAATCCGCCCCTTGACGCAACCCACCACTTTGCGGATCACCGCGATGTGCTCATCATAATCGAGCGTTGCCGATTCGCCGGTGGTACCGACAGCGATAATGGCGTCAGTACCGTTCTCGATATGAAATTCTACCAACCGCGCCAGTGCTTCAAAATCCAGCGCACCATCCCCATGCATTGGGGTAACGATCGCTACCATGCTGCCACGAAACATATTCTTATACTCTCTGGAATCGTCCAAGCAATCGCCGCATGGTACGAATCCCAAGCGGGCTTGACAAGCATCCGATAAGTGCCCAGAGGGTGAAACGGGAGCGGTTTTCACCCCCGCTGGATGCCTGTACACTGCGATTTATTGTTCCCTGATCATTTGCCCGTAGGAAGCTCCTTCCGTGAAAAACTATCTGGTCGTTTCCGCCCTTGGCGAAGATCGTCCCGGTTTGGTCAACGAACTGTCCCGCGTGATCCTGGAATGCGACTGCAGCATCGTGGACAGCCGCATGACCGTGCTGGGTGGCGAGTTTGCCATTTTGCTGCTGGTCCAAGGGAACTGGAATACCCTGACCAAGCTGGAAATGCAGCTCAAACGGTTGGAGCAGACACTGAACATGATCATTGTCAGTAAGCGCACCGAAGGTCGTACCTTGGGTAGCGATATTCTGCCCTACGCCGTGGAAGTGGTGGCGGTCAATCACTCGGGTATCGTCCATCATCTGGCCAGTTTTTTCGCCAGCCGTTCGATCAACATCGAAGATATGGTCACTCGTAGCTACAGCGCACCGCATACCGGCACGCCGATGTTCTCGGTCAATCTGGCCATTGGTATTCCAGCCAATACGCATATTGCCATGTTGCGTGAGGAGTTCTTGGATTTTTGCGACGATCTGAATCTGGACGCAGTGTTAGAACCAATCAAGGGGTAAAGCAAGATGAGTGTAACCGTAGGCCAACCTATTCCTGACTTCAATGCTGCTGCGACCGATGGACGGATCGTGCAGCTTCTTGAATTACGTGGCCAACCGGTGATCCTGTATTTCTACCCCAAGGACAACACCTCGGGCTGCACCTTGGAAGGCCAACAGTTCCGGGATCTGTATGATCGCTTCGCCGCCCTGGACGCGGCTGTGTTCGGCATATCCCGCGACAGCCTGCGCAGTCATGATCGCTTTCGCGCCCAGCAGGGCTTCCCATTCCCGCTCATTGCCGATACCGACCAGAACCTATGCCGACTGTTTGAGGTACTCAAGCCCAAAAAAATGTATGGCAAAGATGTCGTTGGCTTGGAGCGTAGTACCTTTTTGATCGATGCAGAGGGCGTGCTGCGTCAGGAATGGCGCAAGGTCAAACCCGATGGCCATGCTGCCGAAGTGCTGGCGGCACTAAAAACCTTAGTCACCTAAATCATCTCGCCTTTCTAACAAACAAACCACTTTTCTTGTCTGTTCCCTACACCACCGCGTCATGACGCCCAATTCCGCGCCAATGCCCCAAACCGCTGTCACAATCCCCGCGACCCCGCTGAACGAGCGCCGTCTATTCGTGCTCGATACCAATGTCTTGATGCACGATCCAGCTGCTCTGCTTCGCTTCAAGGAGCACGACATCTATCTGCCGATGATGGTGCTGGAAGAGTTGGATCGCGCCAAGAAAGGCGTTTCCGAGGTCGCCCGCAACGTCCGCCAAGTCAGTCGTTTCCTGGATGAACTGATTACTGGCGCCAGCAAGGAAGAAATCGACCAAGGACTACCCCTGCCCGGCCCGGTCAATCAACCGGGGAAATTCGCCAGTGGCCGTCTCTATTTCCAGATTCGCCCCACCCGGCTGCATCCGCCGACCACCTTGCCGGGCACGCATACACCTGACAATGACATCCTCGGCATGGCGTTGACCCTGCAACAGGATTATCCCCAGCGTCAGGTCACCCTCGTTTCCAAGGACATCAATCTACGGATCAAAGCCGCCATCCTCGGTATTCACGCTGAGGATTACTACAACGATCAGGTTCTGGATGATGTCGATCTGCTTTATGGTGGCACTCACGACCTGCCGACCAATTTCTGGGACCGTCATGGTAAGGAAATGGAAGCGTGGCAGGAAAGTGGCCGCACCTTCTATCGGGTGCACGGTCCCGATGTAGTCAATTGGTATCCGAACCAATGTCTGTTCCCAGCGGAAACCAGCACCGCCTTCATCGTGCGCCAATTGCACGATGACGAAGCCGTTATCGAGATTCTGCGGGATCACACCACGCCCAACCACGCGGTCTGGGGTATCACTGCCCGTAACCGCGAACAGAATTTTGCCCTCAATCTATTACTGGACCCGGAGATCGATTTCGTCTCGCTGCTCGGCGCTGCTGGTACGGGTAAGACCTTGCTGGCGCTGGCGGCTGGGCTGGCCCAAGTACTGGATACCAAGCGTTATCGCGAGATCATCATGACCCGTGTCACCGTACCAGTCGGGGAAGATATCGGGTTCCTGCCCGGTACCGAAGAGGAAAAGATGACGCCCTGGATGGGTGCGTTGATGGACAATCTGGAAGTACTGGCTCCGCAGGAAAGTGGTGAATGGGGCCGCGCCGCCACCGCCGATCTGCTCAGCAACAAAATCAAGATCCGCTCGCTAAATTTCATGCGGGGCCGTACCTTTCAGAGTAAATATCTGATCATCGACGAAGCCCAGAATCTGACTCCCAAGCAGATGAAGACCTTGATCACTCGCGCCGGTCCTGGCACCAAAGTGATTTGTCTGGGTAACATCGCGCAGATTGATACGCCTTATCTGTCCGAGATCACATCGGGCCTGACCTATGTGGTAGACCGATTTAAGGATTGGCCGCATGGCGGACATATCACTCTGCGACGTGGCGAGCGCTCGCGACTGGCCGAGTTTGCATCTGACCGTCTGTAGATCTGTAGCAACCCTCTTAAGGTGTTAGCGCTCGTCATTCCCGCGAATGCGGGAATCCAGTCGCTTCTACACCTTGATCCCCGCCTGCGCGGGGATGACGATACATGGAATAAGGAGCTTATTAGAGATGGATTTCCGCTCTTGAATCGACCACAACGTATTCAAGGAACGCTATAGCAATGACCGATTCTCTGATCGCCCTATTTTCTCTGGCTTGGCTACTCTGGGTTGCCCTGATCGCGATCGAGCTGATTCTGGAGCGCCGTTCGCCAACGGCCACTCTGGCCTGGCTGTTGGCGCTGGTGTTTATGCCCTATTTCGGCTATCTGGTTTACCTGCTATTCGGGCCGCGAAGGCTGCGACGCCGCCGCTTGCGTTATGGCCGCGCCCGCGAACGGCTGGTTCAATCCACCCGCAATCTACGCCCCGATCAAGTCATCCCGCCCCACTTTCCCGATGCCGGTCTGGAGCGGCAACTGGCGCTACTCTTAGGGCGGATCGATCAGGGCGTGCCGATGACCGCCAGCGGAGTGACTCTACTGAATACGGGTGATGCCTGCTTTGAATCCATCGAAGCTGCCATCAAGGCCGCCACCCACCACATTCACCTCGAGTATTATTTGTGGACACCGGATCGGATCGGCACCCGGTTACGTGATCAACTGGTTGCCAAGGCTCGTGCCGGAGTGCAGGTACGCCTGCTGCTGGACGCCATCGGCTCCGACCGTATTAACAGCCGCTTTCTACAACCGCTGCATGACGCTGGTGCTCAGCTAGGCTGGTTTAATCCTATCAGTCTGCACCAGCTACGCCTGCGCTATGTCAATTTCCGCACCCATCGCAAGATCGTGGTCTGTGACGGCCAAGTCGGTTTCACTGGCAGCGTCAACATCAATGACATGCACAGCGATACTCATAGCGGAGCGGATGCCTGGAGTGATATTCACCTGCGCATCGAGGGAGAGCCGGTCCATCGCTTGCAATTCATTTTTTTGGAAGATTGGTACTTCGCCACCGAGCAGCTACCGTTCGAGCCAGAATTCTTTCCCCAGTTTCCCGAAGCGATTGGACCGTGGCTACAGGTGGTCGAATCCGGCCCTGACAACGACCGGCGTGCCACCGCCAAACTGTATTTCACCGCTATCGCCAGCGCCCAACGACAAATTCTGCTGGCGACCCCCTACTTCGTTCCTAGTGAAGCCTTGATGACCGCCTTGATCACCGCCGCATTGCGCGGGGTCGAGGTGCGGGTGCTGGTGCCCAGACAAAGCGATTCACGGCTGGCTTCTGCTGCTGCGCGCAGCTACTACGACGAACTGGTAGAAGCTGGCGTCAGTATTCACGAATACGGACCCTCCATGCTGCACACCAAGCTCTTGGTGGTGGATGAACGCATCGCGGCGGTGGGCAGCGCCAATTTCGACAATCGCAGCATGCGGTTAAATTTCGAGGTGATGGCGGTATTGTACGATGCCGATTTAGCTGCTCAACTGGCCTGCGGTTTCGCCACTGATTTGCATCAGGCCCGCCATTATGTCAAACCCACCCGACGCGCCACCCTGCGCCAGCGTCTGGGCGAATCCACTGCTCGGCTGCTGTCGCCGCTGTTGTGATCTCAGGATGGGCTTTGGATTTGGCCATGATTTTCTTCCTTGGCTCCGCTGCTTAAACCGAACACGTGATACCGCCATCGACATAAAGAATGTGCCCGTTGACGAAACTGGATGCGGCAGAACTGAGGAAGATACATGCCCCGATGAGTTCGCTGACTTCACCCCAGCGACCGGCTGGAGTGCGGCCACTGAGCCAAGCAGTAAAGTCGGCGTCGGCGACCAAGGCAGAGGTTAGTTCGGTCTTGAAGTAGCCAGGGGCCAGGCCATTAATTTGCAGGCCATATTTTGCCCAATCAGTGGCCATCCCTTTAGTCAGATTCGCAATGGCACCTTTCGTTGCGGTGTAAGGGGCAATAGACGGTCGCGCCAACGCCGTCTGTACGGAACAGATATTGATGATCTTTCCTTGTTTGCGGGGAATCATATGTTTGGCCACCGCCTGACCGACATAAAATGCAGAATTGATGTTCAAACGCATCATGAAATCGAAGCGGTCAACAGGAAACTCTTCCAGCGGAGCCCGGTATTGCATGCCAGCGTTGTTGACCAAAATGTCAATC
Source organism: Phycisphaerales bacterium (assembly GCA_014879435.1). Taxonomy (GTDB): domain Bacteria; phylum Pseudomonadota; class Gammaproteobacteria; order Competibacterales; family Competibacteraceae; genus Competibacter. Next base: position 270 of record JACSSB010000232.1, on the reverse strand, counting down.
GCCCCGGTTTTTGCTTCGAAGCCATCGATAGCGGCTGCGACTTTGGTCGCATCGGTGACATCAAAACCAAGCTCATGCACCGTAGCCCCTTCAGCACGCAGTTTCTCCGCAGCAGTGGCTAGACGCTGGCTACCAAGATCATTGAGGATGACTTCGGCGCCAGCTTGAGATAGGCCGCGAGCCAGTTCAAAGCCAATGCCTTGCCCAGATCCGGTAACGAGTGCGCGGCGGCCGGATAAATCGAATAGTTTGGAGGCATTCATCCGTTTT
>JACSSB010000248.1 GCA_014879435.1 Phycisphaerales bacterium | reverse complement strand
CTTCTCATCCGTATCGATCACGGCGGTGAGCTGGCGGATTTCCCGCTCGCGTGCGAGTACTCCATCGCTACCGCCTCGCACCAGTCGCAGCGAGTGGCGTCCACACAGCACACCATCCGGTGTCACCAGGGTCTCGCCTTCATGCAAACTCTCGCGCCGTGCCAACGCCTCTGCTAGGGTGGCGGCGGTATCGATCCCCTGCAGCAGATCGGCAAGCGGCCATGGAGCGTGCATTCGCGCACCCAGTCCTTCCAGCGACGCTTTGTTTGTCACTGGGTTCTGGGAAATCTCCAACAGCGTCAATCGACCTTGCGACAGTTCAGCGGTGGCATGCGCTAAGGGATTCAAGTCGGACAGGCAGATCGCATCCAGCCAACCGGCCAGTGCCGTTTCCACCGCAGCTTCCCAGCCGGGATCGACTTCCAGACACTCCGCTAATCGCGGTGCTTCACTCAATCCTTGCGCGTGTAACCAGTCGTTTGGCCCGCCTTCATGTCGGCCAAGTGCCGCTTCTTGCAAGGTTTGTAGCGATGTGAGTCGGCCGCGTCCAGCCAGTAAGCGCTCCCGTGTTTCCCCTAACACGCGGTCGAGCTGTTGCCGGGAGTCGCGGTTTGTGAGCTGTTCGGCTTCGACCTGCGCTAATTGTTCTTGATGGTGTCGCAATTCGGCAGCGGCACTTGCTTCGGCTAAGCGCAGCTCGGTGAGCTCGGCTTCAAGACCGCTTTCATCCTGTTGTTCTCGTTCGAGTCGTAGCCGCTCCAGCCGTTGCTCGTTCCGTATGAGCTGCCGCTCCAAATGTTGGATTCGAGTCCGTTCTACTTCGGTCTGCCGCAGCGTCTCGCTATGACGGCGATTGAACGCTTCCCAGGCCGTCTGCTCTTGGCGCAAGATCGTTTCAGCGGCGGTCAACGCGGTGTTGGCATCCGTTGCTTCGGCCTGTAAGCGAGTCAGTTCCGGCTCGGCGCTGGCCAAGGCGGTGGCCAATTCGTGCTGCTGTTCTTGATCCAGTTGCCATTGCGCTTCTACCTGCTCCAGTGCCGCTACGACTTGGCGCCATTCTTCCTCTCGCCGCCGATTCAGTTCACGCCGATGTTCCAAGCTCTGTTCAAGGCGGCTGATCTCCGCCCCAGCTTGGTAATAGCGCCCTTGGCTGTCGTTGAACGCATCGTTTAGTTCCAGACGCTGCACGCGGTCGCGTTCCAACTGAGCTTCCAGATGGCGTTGTTTGGCCAGCAACGCCTCCAGTGCGGTCTCTTCCTCGCGCAGCACATGTTCGCGGCCATGGGTATTGGCTTGTAAATCACGCCAACGCAGCGCCAACAGCTCAGCGCGGGTTTGGCGTTCCTCGGCGCGGTAGTCGCGATACTGCTCGGCGGCACGGGCTTGTCGTCGCAAATGTTGCAGTTGCCGGTCTAATTCCTCACGCACGTCAGTGAGTCGATCCAGATTCTCTCGGGTATGCCGAATACGGGTTTCGGTTTCGCGGCGACGTTCCTTGTACTTGGAAATACCGGCGGCTTCTTCCAGGAAGATGCGCAAATCGTCCGGTCGAGACTCGATCACTCGCGAAATCATCCCTTGTTCGACGATGGCATAACTGCGCGGTCCCAAGCCAGTACCCAGGAAAATATCGGCGATATCGCGGCGGCGGCAGCGTGTGCCATTGAGGAAATAGCTGGATTGGCCGTCGCGGCCGACCAATCGTTTGATCGCGATTTCGCTATAACTGGCCCAAGGACCACCCAGACGGCCTTGGCTGTTGTCGAACACGAGTTCAACGATCGCTTGTCCGACGGGTTTGCGACTGGCCGAACCGTTGAAGATGACATCGCTCATAGATTCGCCGCGCAGGCTGCGGGCCGAGCTTTCTCCCATCACCCAGCGCACTGCGTCGATGAGATTGGATTTGCCGCAACCGTTGGGACCGACGATACCCACCAGGTTACTGGACAAATGCAATACGGTCGGGTCTACAAAGGACTTGAACCCCGCCAGTTTGACCTTACTCAGCCGCATAAGTACGTCGGACGGGGACTCCGGCCGGTCAGGCCCGGCGAACCAGCGGTTGTAATACCGCTTCGATGGCGTCCAGATCGGGAATGATCACCGATTGGTCTTGATAGCGCGCCCAACACAACACACCGGATCGCTGCTGATTTTCCTGCGGGATTTCCGGGTCCAGGGTGATGTCCTGACGTGCCAGATTGAGCGGTCTGGGTGCGGAGGTGCTTAGAATGCCGAAGTGTGGCAGCTTGGTGTCGGTACCTAAGGTGTTGAGAATGATGATACGGGAATTGAGATCGGCCTCGGCCGTTACTCGAAAAATCAAGCGACCCAGGCTGACCAGTGGCGTGGTCAGATTTTGCCAGAGCATAGCGCCCACCACCCAGCTTGGTGCGGTTTCGATCCGCAGCGGGGTGGCAAACGGCAATACTTCAACCACGAGACTGCTTGGTAAAATGATCTGGCCGCCTTGCACGGCGACCAGTAAGCAGCGGAGATTGACAGAAGCTTCCATAACAGTATCCATGCATGCTGCTGAGGCGCCAGGGCCTCGCCCGCACGCCTCAGGTGATCAATTCCAAGGCGCGTTCGCCGAGGATCTTACGAATCGATTGCATCAACTGTTCTTCCTGATAAGGCTTGGTCAGATAATCATTCACACCTAACCGCATCGCCCGCTCACGGTGTTTATCGCCGCCACGCGAGGTGACCATGATGACTGGCATGTGTTGCAAGCGCGCTTGGTTACGGATATGTGCAACCACTTCGAAGCCATCCATGCGTGGCATCTCGATATCAAGGATCGCCAGATCGGGTAGTTGCGTCTGTAGCATCGCCACCGCATCCATGCCGTCCTTAGCCGTGACCACTTGAATGTTATGGCGCTCCAGGATGCGTGCGGTCACCTTGCGCATAGTGATCGAGTCATCGACCACCATGATGTTGATTTTCTCCAGCCGAGTTTCCTGACGCGCCATTCGCAGCGCACGACTTTCGGCCTGTTTCTGTTGTTGCGTGCCGATATTACGCACCAGTGCTGCCAGATCTACCACCACTACCACTCGGCCATCGCCCAGCACTGTGGCTCCGGAAATACCCGGTACACTATTGAACTGCGGACTGACCGGTTTGACGATGATTTCTCGGTTACCCAGCACAGCCTCGACCTGCAAAGCAGCACTGGCCTCAGCGCTGCGGAATAGTAGGGTCGGTGGTCGGCGATCCTTGACCTCTTCGAACGGTAGCATCTGCTCGCTACCGGCTAGAATACCGAGGTTATGGACCGGATAGAGGCGCTCATTATGCTGATGCTGTACCTGTTCGCCGGCCAGATAACTTTGGAATACACGCTCATCAAGTCGGGTTACCAACTCAATGCTGAGTAGGGGAATGGCGAAGGTGGCGTTGCCCGCTTTGGCCAGCAAGGCTTGGGTCACTGCCAGCGAGAATGGCAGGCGGACGATAAAGCGCGATCCCTGACCGGCTTCGGTTTGAATCAGCAGGGCACCGCGCATGGCCCGAATTGCCGCGTTGACTACGTCCATGCCCACGCCGCGCCCAGAAATCTGAGTCACCGCCTTGGCCGTGGAAAAACCGGGACGTAGCAGTAATGCGATCAGCTCATCCTGGCTGGCTGGTTGATTGGGCGACAAAAAGCCTTTTTCCTCACCCTTGGCACGGATCGCATCAAAATTGAGGCCAGCACCATCGTCGCTCAGTTCCAGCACCAGTTCCGCGCCTTCTCGATGCAGGCTGAGGGCGATGGTACCGATTTCAGACTTCCCAGCTGCCCGACGTTGCTCCGGTGTCTCGATTCCGTGTGCCAGTGAATTACGCAACATGTGCTCCAGTGGGGCCACCATGTTGTCCAGCACGGTACGGTCGACTTCTGCTTCCTCGCCACCCACTAGGAGTTCGGCGCGTTTGCCCAGCTCCTGCGCCGCTTGTCGTATCACACGCCGTAATCGAGGGACGATGCTACCAAATCGCACCATGCCGGTGCGCATCAAACCCTGTTGGATCTCCTTGTTGACCTTGGCCTGCTGATCAAGCAGCGTGGTCACATCACGGGCATGTTCGTCCAGAGTATTGCCGATGTTACCCAGGTCATCGGCAATTTCCATCAGCGACCGGCTGAGCTGCTGTAACTCGGTAAATCGATCCAATTCGAGAGGATCGAATTCTTGTTGGTGCGCCTTGGGGTTCTGATCTTGCCGTGATTGGATACGGGCTTCAGCCTGAGTGGCTAGATGAGTCACCTGTCGACGCAATCGGATGATGGTCTGCTCCAACTCATTGAGGTTGAAGCTCATCGCGCTGACGCCCTGATCAATCCGAGCGCGGAAGATACTGCTCTCGCCCATTTGGTTGACTAGGGCATTGAGCAATGCGGCACTGACTCGAATACTGTCGGGTGGCACGGCGGCGGCGGTTTTTTCCACAGCCGATGCCAGTGCCGTGACCCGAGCCGCACTGCCGATGGCAGCGGCTGGTTTGGGTGGTTCTGCCGGTTTGCCACCGTGCAAGCTGTGCAGTTGGTCGATCAGACCCTGGGTGTCCAGCACCGGCTCATCGCCGCGTAACATGCGGTGTAGACCATCCAGAACGCGCTGGAGGGTGTCCAAGATCGGTGTATCGGCTTTCAGTGTTCCCTTGCCAAGCGCGTCCAGCACCGATTCGGCAGCGTGTGCCAAATCGCCGACTGCCATGAAACCAGCCATGCGCGAGCTGCCCTTGAGCGTGTGCATTTCTCGGCGCAGATCGTTCAGTAGATCGGTACTGTTCGGCTCGTCGCGCAAATGCCGTAGGAGGGCATCGCTGGAATCGAGAATTTCGCTCGCTTCGGCCTGGAAAATCTGGGTGAGTTCCTGATCCAGCTCGGTCATGGCCTGAGGCGCGCTGGGTTCCGCCACCACAGTCCTTTCCTGGGTAGCGGCAAGTACTGGCGGTGGGAGTTCTTCCACCGGCTGGCCAGCAGCAATCGCTTCAGCGAGACGATGCAAATCACCGATCAAATCGGTTGCTGGATCTGGATTCAATCCACTACCGGCCTCGGCCAGCATCCGATTCAGCCGGTCCAAGACCTGCTGCAAGGTATCCAATACAATCGGTGTCGCATGCCCCAGCCCTTTGCCGAGCACGTCCAGCACCGATTCGGCGGCGTGCGCCAAATCGCCGACTGTCATGAAGCCGGTCATGCGCGAGCTGCCCTTGAGTGTGTGCATGCCTCGACGCAAATCATTCAGTAAATCAGGCCGCTCAGAGTCGTGGCTTAACTGCTGCAGCAGCGCATCGCTGGCATCGAGAATCTCGGTGGCTTCGTATTGAAAGACTTGGGCCATTTCCAAATCCACCGCCGGAGGTGCTGCCAATTCCGGACTGGTGGAGGCGGTTGGTTCGACCGATACCTCGCTGGGCTGGATTGCGGGCAACTCGACCCTGATCGCTAGCCCGGCTGGCTCAGTCGCCATCGGCATCGGTGATTCGACATCAATCGCTTGATCTGCCTCGGCTAGCTCTATCGCCATCGGCATCGGCATCGGTGATTCGGCATCGACCGCTTGATCTGTCTCGGCCAGCTCGATCAACATCGGTGATTCGGCATCGACCGCTTGATCTGTCTCGGCTAGCTCGATCTGCATCGGTGATTCGGCATCGACCGCTTGATCCAGCTCCGCCAGCTCGGTCAGCATCAATGATTCGGTTTCAGCCGATGCACTTGGTGCAGCTTGCAGCAGAGTTTCGACGCGTACCGCCAACCTCTTCAGCGTCATTAGCGATTCATCCATCCCTGGAGCTTCATTGATGAGGGGCTCTAGTGCATCGACGGCCTCATCAATAAGCTCAGCCATCGCTAGAGATGCTGGCACGGTGTTGTTGGTTACATGGTTCAGCAGGTCCTCGATGCACCAGGCGAAGTCACCAACAGCGGTGGCACCAACCACACGCCCGCTACCCTTGAGGGTGTGGAACGCTCGACGCAGTGTGGATATGGCTTGGCGATCTGCTAGATTTCGCTTCCACAGCACCAGATGCTCGCGGATGGTGGCCAGTTCTTCGCGCGCTTCCTCCAGGAACACCTCTACAAATTCTGGATCGATCGTCGAGGTGATCACCTGCTCCAATGGTAATCCGCTGGCGGAGTCCACTCGGAACGATAGTGGTGCAGTCGCTGGGTCCTTAGCAGTGGTATTACTAGTGGCCAAAATTCGCGCTTGCATCGCCAGATTCGGCAGAGCTTCTAATTCGCCTCCGCGTAAGCGCGTTTCACCCACCAGCGGCTCCAGCGCCGCAACCGCCATCGTGATCGCGGTAAGGGCGGGTTGATTAGCCGATATGTTGCCGGACAAAATCTGATTCAGCAGGCTCTCATATTCCCAGGCGAAATCACCGATCACGGTAGCGCCGACCATTCGACCGCTACCCTTGAGGGTGTGGAACGCTCGACGGATGATCGTCAATGCATCACGATCATTCAAATTTCCCTGCCAGCGGAGCAATTGTTCCCGTACGACGGTGAGTTCGTTACGCGCTTCTTCTAAAAAGACTTCGACGAATTCAGGGTCAGCGTCGGTCAGTCCAAGCAACTCCTCGATTCCGGTTGCAATCTCTGGTGCATCCAACTCGATGGAATTATTGGTATTGTTCAGAGAGGACTTGATCCTGCCGAGCGCAGATTGGGATAACTCCGCGTTCCAGTTTGTATCCGATTCAGCCGATTCAGCTGCGGGTTGATCGGACTGAGATGATGACTCCGCCGCTTCCATCCACTGTGGCAAATTGAGCAGGGTATCGATCTGATCCAAGTGCTCTTCCGCCGTACGCAGGATCGCCGCCGGTGCAGGACCGCCATTGCTCAAGGGTTCCAGGCAAAGGCCGAGCCCAGCTAGGATCTCGGTGCAGATCCCATTGACCAGCGGACCATAATATTCGGCGGCGCCAGCCGCCAATACTTCGACGATCCGATTCAGTCGGCTAAGCACCGTGGCAGCGCGTGCCAATTTACGCTCGACCAACATCTGATGGAGTGACTGCAGATCAGTTTGTAGTGCATTCCACGACTCGGGTCGGTCGGCAACGTTTTCCAGCTCGATAGCAATGCTTTGTTGCAGTCGTTTCAGAATATCCATGATCGCACGCAGTGCGGTGGATGCTTCCATGGGATCGATATCCGGCTCAGCGGTGTCATCGATCGGTTTGTTCGAGTACCGCTCCAATCGCAGGCTGTCCATTACCCTCGTCAACTCATCATGCGGGTGTTGGCCGTCTGGAGAGAGGCTGGCTTTTAGATAATCCTGCAGCGGTGTGGTGGCTGTCTGCAATAGCGTCAAGTCGGAGGATTGCGGGTTGTTTTCCATCAAATCCAGAACCGTCAAGCGCATCTCGTCCAAAAGAGCAACCGCCTGAGGATGTTCCAGCATCACCAGAGGATTTCGGATCTGATCGATCGCTTCGATCATCGCTTTTAGCGAGGCTGAATCGGTGCGGTCCTCGCGGTAGGTATCCAGGCTAAGCTGAAACTGGTCCAGGGCAAACAATGGATCGTCCTTGAGCGGACCCAAGGAATAGTCAGCGTTACGAGGAAAAGTCATCGCGCCACCTCCGGGCCGGATACACGGTCCAGCGAGTTGTCATCGCTCGACGGCGCGCATTTCGAAATAATCGCGCGTTTTTGCATCCTTAGATCCCGCTTTGCCGACCTCAATCCGGCAACCTGAATCCAGCCACCGATTGCCGCAGTTCCTGTGCCAGCTGGTTCAATTTGCCGATGGCGGATGCGGTAGCCACGCTGCTCTCGGCGGTCTGTCCGGTGATTTCGTTGATCGAAATCATCGCACCCGATACCCGCGAGGCCATCTCCGAAACTCGACCGGCAGACTTGGAGATTTCATCGATCAACTCGGCTAGGTTGGCAGACACTTTTTCGATCTCGTCCAGAGCTTCACCGGCTTTCTCTGCCAATCCCGCGCCGCTGACCACTTCAGCCGTGCTCTTTTCCATGGAGATGACCGCTTCGTTGGTGTCGGCCTGAATGGTCTTGACCAAGGTTTCGATACGCTTGGTAGCGTTACTGGACCGTTCCGCCAAGCGCTGTACTTCGTCGGCGACCACAGCAAAGCCACGACCAGCATCGCCTGCTGCCGAGGCCTGAATCGCGGCATTTAGCGCCAGGATGTTGGTCTGGTCAGCGATGTCGTTGATCAGCGCCACGATATCGCCGATTTCCTGTGAGGATTCACCCAGCCGTTTGATGCGCTTGGAGGTATCCTGGATATGCTCACGGATGGTGTTCATACCGTTGATGGTGCGCCGCACCCGATCACCACCTTCATGGGCAATACCCACCGATTTCTCGGCCACCTCGGCGGAAGCAGCCGTCTTGGCCGAAGCTTCGTCCATGGAGTGGGCCATCTGCGTGACGGTCGCACTGACATTCTCAATTTGCCGAGCTTGAATTTCGCTGGACTTGGCCAATCGGTCGGCGATGGAGCTGGTTTCCTGCACGGCGGCAGCGACCAATCCTGAGGTGCTGTTAATGGTAGATACCAAATCGCGTAGAGCTTCGATGGCGTAGTTGACCGAATCGGCAATGGCACCAGTGATGTCTTCAGTCACGCTAGCCTGAACGGTCAAGTCACCTTCGGCCAGATTGCCCAGCTCGTCGAGCAACCGCAAAATGGCGTCTTGATTACGGCGATTTTGTTCCTCGGTCTCTTGCTTGCGCTGTTCGGCCTCACCTAAGCGGTCTCGGCTTTCACGATTCTGGACCAAGAACAGTACGATCAGCAGCACCAAGGCGATAGCCGCTAATACGTAAGCAATCTGATAGTTGAGTGGGATACCGAACAAAGATGCCTGATGATTGTTGGCGGTGTAGGTATCGAGCAGCTTTCCGGTAACCTCCAGCAACTCATCGCCCTTGTCAACGATACTCTGTACGGCATTTTGAACCTTGACCAACTCCGGCGCTTTCTCAACGATGCGGTTAGTTTCGGTTTGGATCGTTTTGAACAACTCCGCCAACTCCGCCAACTTGCTGGCGCTGTTGGGAATACTGATACGATCAACCCCGAGTTGAGCATCGCCATCCCGCATACCCATGAGGATTCGGCCAAACAGGCTCACATTGCGGCCAAATCGGTCGGCGGCGGCGGTGGCACTCAAACCGCCTTCAGTCAGCAGGCGTTTTAGATCATTTTCGATCCGTTGTCCTAACTGCAGTTGGTTGGTGGCGAGATACACCTGCCGTGGGTCAGCCCGACTGTTGGCCAAGCTTTTGGCGATCTCGTCAGACAAGGTAGTCATCTGAGTCAGAGAACTTTCCAGCAGAGGTTGGAAATTGCTGATCGAAATCACCGAATCACGCCCCGCCAAGATGGCGTCGCAGTCTCCCTTGATTTGATTCCAGCGATTATCCAAATCTTGCAGGAGCGGTCTTAATTCAGCTGGTTGCGACTCCAGTCCCTTGCTATTGCTCCCTTCTTCATTGCGTATCTCTTCAAAGCGATCCCGGCTTTGTTTGAGCCTAGTAAATGCTACTTCTCTGCCCCGACCTGCCTCCAAGGCATCCGTCACGATGGAATACGATAACAGACGCTGCTCTCCGGCCAGTTTCAACTGGGTATCGTTACGCGCATCCTGCTGTTCAAGCAGGAAGAAGACGATTCCCATCAGCACGACGAACAGCACCAACGCACCTAACAGCGCTAAGTAGGTGACAGAAAGTCCTTTCCGCGCCGAATAATCTCGCAAATCACGCATTTCTATTTCTCGTTGAACCGATCCCGACCGCCCCCAACCGATCTTGCCGGGGGGATGCTCTCGAAAGCCTAGCTGGCCGTGCTCGCCGCATTTAGAAATCCGGGGTCCGTCAGCAGCTTGCCAGTGTTGAAAACCAGCCACTGCTGGCTATTGTTTACGAACCCCTCGGAAACATAAGAACGTAACTTTTGATCCACACCATCTAGTGTGGGTAAACGATGCTGTGGGCCGAAATGCCGCATTCCGATAATTTCATCGACCAGCAAGCCATAATCCCATCCTTCGGTGCGTACGACGACAACCTGACTTCCCGGCAAGCGTGGCGTGGATTTTTCGATGAGGAAATCCCGCAAATCCGTCACCGAAATGACCTTGCCGCGCAGATTGGCGATCCCTAGTAACCAACGTTTGACACCCGGAACCCAAGTGATATGAGGAGCCGGGATGATTTCAGCCACGTCCTCCATGGAGAATAGCAGGTTCCACGACCCAAGGCGCAGTGCGAGTCGCCCACGAATCTCCGATTGCTGCGCATCGGTCGCCACTACGGGTGCCCGATCGCGGATACGCTTGTCCTGTTGTGACAGAATATCGAACGGGTGTAGCGGCAGGGGAGAAGCCGCGCGGGTGTTTACTGCCGCATCTGCCACAGAATAGCCCTCTGAACGAGACCAGAACCAAATAGTCTCACGTGATTCGGATCATTGAGTCGATGTGACTATCTTTCGGCTCCGGACAGTGACGCTGACCGCGCCGCAAGACGTTAGTTTATTTATTGTGATTTTTAGCATATTAAAGATCACGATGCCATGACAGAATCCGCATTCATTCCTATCGACACTCCATAGTCTCGATCTAAACATCCTGCTGGATGGGCGGATCGGAATCGAACAACCTCACGGAATCTGCCCGCTATGACCATCAAACTTGGCGTGGTGATGGACCCCATCGCCACTATTACCATCAAGAAAGACACTACTTTTGCCATGTTGCTGGCTGCCCAGGCGCGTGGCTGGGAACTGTACTACTTCGAGCAAACCGATCTGTATACCCAGGCCGACACTGCATTCGGCCGCGCTCGGCTACTGAGCGTGCAAGATGACAAAAAGGGCTGGTTCTCTTTCCACGGTGAGCGAGAATTGCCACTGGCAGATCTGGATGTCATCCTGATGCGCAAGGATCCTCCGTTCAACATGGAGTACATCTATACCACTTATCTGTTGGAATTGGCGGAAGCGGCTGGAACACTGGTGGTCAACAAACCGCGTGGTTTGCGGGACGCCAATGAAAAATTTTTCGCTCTGCAATTTCCGCAATGCTGTCCGCCTACTTTGACCAGCCGGGAGCCTGCGCGGATTAAGGCATTCCTGAGTGAGCAAACCGACATCGTAGTCAAGCCGTTAGATGGCATGGGTGGGGCTTCGGTATTTCGTTTGCGGCTGGGTGACCCCAACCTTAACGTGATTCTGGAAACTCTCACCGCGCATGGTCAGCAGTTGATTATGGCGCAGCGCTATCTGCCAGAGATCACATTTGGTGACAAGCGCATCTTGCTGATCGATGGGGAACCGGTGCCTTATGCGCTGGCGCGTATTCCGCAATCCGGTGAAACTCGCGCTAATCTAGCCGCTGGCGGTCGCGGCGAGGGGGTTCCGCTGAGTGAGCGCGATCGTTGGATCTGTGCGCAGGTTGCCCCTCGTCTACGCGAAATGGGTTTGCTCTTCGTTGGCTTGGATGTGATCGGTGACTTTCTGACTGAGATCAACGTCACCAGTCCGACCTGCGCACGGGAGCTGGATGCCCAGTTCGGGTTGGACATCGGTGGCGATCTGATGGCGGCCATTGCTCAAAAATTGCAGCACTGATGACAGCGGGTGAAGGTTGCGGGTGATGACTACGGCATTGATAACTGCCGGTGATGGATGAAGAAGACCTCACACGATACGGAGGATACTAGGCGATTATTGCTGGCGCTGCTGCTGGCATTGGGCCTGCATGCTACTCTTTTGTTTGGAGTGCCGGATACGTGGTGGAAGATTCGCCATCCCAGGCCGCCCCGCTTTGAGGTCGTATTACTCCCCACTCCGGTTCCGGTGCCTCCCTCCCAATCGGCGGCGGAACCCATCATGCCATCAGCGGCGGATCAGCCTTCGACATCCACTCGCCTTGCTGTCCCTGATATCTCCACAGCTCCCGCGATCCCTGCAATCCCTGCAATCCCTGCGATCCCCGCGATCCCCGCGATCCCCGCGATCCCCACCATCTCTGCAATCCCTGTCGTCCCCATCGAGTCATTACCACCGATCTCAAAGCCGACAGCCACCGTCCCGCCACTCGAATCGGCACCGAAGTCAGCGCCTATTTCAGCTAAAGCGACTCCACATCGCCCATCACCACCAATCGCTAAGATAGCACCAGTGGCACGTGCCATCGCTCCGCCCGCTACATCCCCGCAACCGCGCCAATCACCCAAGCCCAAACCGCTGCCAAAACCCAGACCTACTTCGCCAACTACAACAAAAGCCCCGACCAGACCGGAGCGATCAACGCGGCCAGATCGACCAAATCAACCTGCCCAGCCACCAGTGACAACTTCTCCTCTGCCCGAACCAGTGCGTACTGCTCGCGATGTGAAACGATCCGTCCAGGCCACACCAACAGAGTCAGTGATGCCCTCGGGCCGTCCTGCTCGTGATACGAGGCGATCCGCCACCCGTGGAGACGCCGGTCCACGCGACCGCTTGAGCAGTACCGCTCTGTTGGATCAGATTGCCAGCTTGGAAACGAAAATCCAGCAAAAAGCAAATGCCGGGGTGCGTAGCCAGCGAGTTAATCTAAGCGATACTCGGTCGGACGCTGGTTTCTACGCCGCCGATTGGGCGCGCAAAGTCACGCGAGTCGGTGAAATGAACTTTCCCGACGTAGCCCGACGGCTCGGCATCAGCGCCGGCCCCTTGCTGGAAGTTGCAATCAACGCCGATGGTCGCCTGCGAGAAGTACGCATCCTGCGCTCTTCCGGTAATTCCGAGATTGACCGAGCCGCCCAGCGCATCGTCGAACAGGCTGCACCTTATCCTCCCTTTCCAGCCGAGCTACGCCGCAAGATCGACCTGCTGCGCATCGAAAGCCCCTGGCGCTTCGACCCTGGTGGCCGGGTTCGTGCACGTTAAAGTCGCAGCTTGTCAAGGTCAGGCCGAATCCCGATACTATGGCCATGACCGAGCCCACCTATCTGACCAATCAGTTTCTGATCGCCATGCCAATGCTGGCGGATCAGAACTTTTTTCAGACGGTAACCTATCTGAGCGAACACAATGACAGTGGGGCGCTGGGACTGGTCATCAACCGACCGCTGCAGCTGACGCTTGGGCAGTTGCTGGAGCATCTCCAAATCGTCACCGATCGACCTGAGATCGCGGCGATGCCGGTTTATCACGGTGGTCCGGTTCAGCCGGAGCAAGGTTTCGTCATTCATAGCCCATTGGGGCATTGGGGCGCCACCTTACGTGTCACCGACCAAATCGGTATTACCACCTCCCGTGACATTCTTCAGGCGACGGCGTGTGGGCAAGGCCCAGAGCGGTTGCTGGTCGCCCTAGGTTACGCCGGTTGGGGACCAGGACAATTGGAGCGGGAACTGGTGGAGAATGCTTGGCTGTCGGGCCCTTCCGATCTCGATATTCTGTTTCAATTACCCAGTGATCGGCGCTGGCAAGCCGCTGCCGCTTTGCTGGGAGTCGATCTGACCCTGCTGTCCGCTGATGCCGGTCACGCCTGATCACCTGATGGAATCGATGGCCTGTTCCCCGTCCGAGCTGGACCTGAATCAAAGCTATCGGATCGTACTCGGCTTCGATTTCGGCCGGACACGCATCGGCGTCGCCATCGGCGCGGCGGTCACCGGCACCGCCCAACCTTTACGGGTATTATCGGCACGTCGACAAGGCCCCGATTGGGATGCCATCGCGCGCCTGATCAGCGAATGGCGACCGGATTTACTGGTAGTTGGGGTGCCGCGTCACGCTGATGACAGCGCTGGAACCATGACTGAGGCGGCGCTGCGTTTTAGTCGCCAACTACACGGTCGTTTTCACTTACCAGTCGCCACTATCGATGAGCGGCTGTCGTCCTGGGAAGCCGAACAGCGCTTTGCAGCCACCGGTCGCCGTCATGACGGCGAGGCGCTGGACGACGGGGCGGCGGCAATCATTCTGGAAAGCTGGTTCAACCGACAACGGAGCCTCGCATCGTGCACGACGCCGAATTTCTGATTGAAGTCATGGCCGGACAACTGCGGGATCTGCTGAGCCGACGTGCTATCGCCGATCCAGCACTGGTGGGAATTCACACCGGAGGTGTCTGGGTTGCCGAACGTCTGCGTCAGCGTCTCGGCATCACTACCCCGCTGGGTCAACTCGATATTTCCTTCTACCGTGACGACTTCAGTCGCATCGGTGTTCATCCACAGGTCCGACCTTCGGAACTCCCATTCGACGTGGATAACCGCCACGTGGTGCTGATCGACGACGTGCTCTACACCGGTCGCACCATACGTGCCGCGTTGAACGAACTGTTTGACTACGGCCGACCGGCATCGGTATTGCTGGCGGTGCTGGTAGATCGCGGCGGCCGGGATCTGCCTATTGAAGCCAACGTGATTGGTACACGGCTGAAGCTGCCACCCGGCCAGCAGATCCAGCTTACCGGTCCCAACCCTCTGCAACTGTTGATTCAAACTGCCCCATGAGTGCTATTGATCTCCAATTAGATTCCCAAGGCCGACTTTTGCACTTCCTGAGTGTGGAAGGGCTGAGTCGTCATCATCTGACTGAAATTCTCGATACCGCCGAATCGCTGCATGGAGTCGCTGAACGCCGGGTCAAGAAATTACCGACCCTGCATGGCAAGACCGTGGTCAACCTGTTCTTCGAGGCGAGTACCCGCACCCGGACCACCTTCGAACTGGCGGCTAAACGGCTATCGGCTGATGTTCTTAATCTCAACATCGCCACTTCGTCTACATCCAAGGGTGAAAGTCTGCTCGACACCCTGCGCAATATCGAAGCAATGCAGTGCGATATGTTCGTAGTGCGCCATTCGCAAAGTGGTGCGGCAGAATTTATGGCGCGTCATGTCAAGCCCCACATCGCAGTGCTCAACGCGGGGGATGGCTGCCATGCCCACCCGACTCAGGCGATGCTGGATACCTTCACCATCCGCCGTCACAAGCCGGATTTTCCGGCGCTGCGGATCGCTATCGTCGGCGATATCCTGCACTCACGAGTGGCGCGTTCCCTGATTCACGCGCTCAATATTCTCGGTGCGGGTGAGGTTCGCGTCATCGCGCCCCGCACGCTGCTGCCGGTCTGGGTGGAACAACTGGGCGTGCAGGTATTCCACGCGCCACAGGCGGGGCTGCGCGATGTGGATGTCATCGTGATGTTGCGCTTGCAGCGGGAGCGTATGGAGCGGGCGCTGTTGCCGAGTGAGCAGGAATTCTTTCAGCAATATGGTTTGACGGAGGAACGGCTGGCTCTGGCCAAACCCGATGCGATCGTCATGCATCCTGGCCCGATCAATCGCGGCGTGGAGATCGACTCACGTGTGGCGGATGGGCCGCGCTCGGTGATTTTGGAACAGGTCACTAACGGCATCGCCATCCGCATGGCGATTATGTCAATTACGCTCGGTAACCACGCCCGGCCAGCTGAGGAGAACGCCTGATGCACATCGCCATCGAAGGTGGCCGCGTGATCGATCCGGCTCACCAAACCGATACGATTAGCGATCTCTTCATTGCCAACGGCCGCATTGCCGGACTTGGCCAAGCTCCGGCTGGGTTCGTAGCGGATCGGCGCATTGATGCCCGTGGTCAGATCGTCTGTCCTGGTCTGATCGATTTGTGTGCCCGGCTGCGCGAGCCTGGCCAGGAACATAAGGCTACTATTGCTAGTGAAGCTCACGCTGCTGCTGCTGCCGGTATCACCACCGTGGTTTGCCCGCCCGATACCGATCCAGTGATCGACGAGCCGGCGGTGGTGGAGCTGATCCGGCGGCGAGCCAAGGCAGCCGCTCAGGTCCGAGTTCTCACGCTAGGGGCGTTGACCCATCGGTTGCGTGGCGAACGGTTAGCGGAAATGGCGGCGCTCAAGGAAGCCGGTTGTGTGGGTGTTGCCGATGGCGGTCACCCGATCACCAGCGGTCGGGTTTTGCGGCGGGCGCTGGAATACGCTGCGACCTTCGATCTAACCGTATTCCTGACTCCGCTCGATCCAGAATTGGGCCATGGCTTAGTTCATGAGGGGCAGGTCGCCACCCGTTTCGGTTTGCCCGGTATTCCCGTGGCGGCAGAAACCGGAGTTATCGCCCGTGACTTGGAACTGATTCGTGACTTGGGTGTGCGGGTGCATTTTGGCCGATTATCCAGTGCGCGGGCGGTGGATCTGGTGGCGCGTGCGCAACAGGAAGGACTGCCGGTTAGCGCGGATACTGCGATTCATCATCTGCATCTGAGCGAAATCGACCTTGACGGTTTCGACAGCCGCTGTCATGTGCAACCGCCACTGCGTAGCCTGCGTGATCGGGATTTCCTGCGAGCCAGTTTGGCCACTGGGGTGTTAGGGGC
>JACSSB010000120.1 GCA_014879435.1 Phycisphaerales bacterium | reverse complement strand
TCTCCCAGCACATCTCGCCGTAGTTGCCGTCCGCGCTCGGATAAATCAGCCGACAACGCCAGATCGTATTTGAGATTACCGGCCACCTCGATGCGTGGTGCGCCCAGTGCGCGAAAGCGAGCAGCATCGGCATCAGCCTGTGCAGCGATCAGGCTCACATCTCGCAGCATGGCGGCGGTCAGCCCACGAATGCGGCCATAACCCCGCGCCGAACGCTCTGACAACCGGGCATTCGCTACCAGAATTGGGAGATCAGTCGCCGCACATTGCCGCAGCAGATTCGGCCACAACTCGGTTTCCATGATCACCACCAATCGGGGCCGGACACACCCTAAAAACCGCCGTACCGCGCCGGGCAGATCATAAGGTGCATAGCAATGATACACCTGTTCGCCCAGAGCCTGACGCACTTGACGAGAACCAGTCAGCGTGGTGGTGGTCACCAGCAGTGGCAGATCGGGATAACGCTCCAATAGGGCGCGGATCAGAGGTAAAGCGGCGCGGGTTTCGCCCACCGACACGGCGTGCAGCCATAGCCCACCGGGCGGTGGTGGTGAAACAAAACCCAGCCTTTCTCGCCAACGTTGGCGATGCCCAGGATCGCGGTAGCCGCGCCAATACAGCCGCAGCAGCGCCAGGGGCAGAAGTAGATACAGCAATCCGGTATAGATCAGACGCATCATTGCGATTTACCGTCCTGGTCCTCAGTGCTTACTCGGGGGCCTCTTGGACCCACATCAGCGTGGCACCGATCACCGCCGCTGGTATAACCAGAAAATTCAGCACCGGAATCAGGGTCAGCAACAGGGTCATACCACCGAAACTCAAGGTGAGTGGCCACCGCTTGCGTAACAATCGGCGTTGATCCCGAAATGACAAGCCACGGTTTCCAAGTGGATAGTCGGAATACTCCAAAGCCAGCATCCACGCACCAAACAAGACCCAGAGTACCGGCGCAGCCACGTTGATGACCGGAATGAATGACAATACCAGCAGTGGAATCGCCCAACCGATGAAGTACAGTAATTTATTCAATTCTGCCAACGGACTGAGTGCCAATTCTTTCCAACTCACTCTGGCCCTGAAGGGGGGAACACCCGCTGGATTGGCCATTCTTTCGACCTGCTCAGCCAACAAACCATTGAACGGTGCGGCGATGACATTCGCCACCACCGAAAAGGTGTAAAACACCACCACCAGCACGGTCAAAATGAACAGCGGCCACAACAGCCAGTGCAACCAAACCAACCAACTGGGTAGCCAACTGACCACGGTCTGGTCGAGCCGATCAAGCTGACCAGCACTCCACCAAATCCCAATACCAAATAAAAGGATATTGATCAGCAGTGGAATCACCACAAAACTGCGCAAACCGCGCTTAGGTAACCAGCGCAAGCCGGTCAACACATAGCGTGCGCCATGAATCGGAGAAGAACTCATCGTATAGCAAACCCTCGCTTAGTAAACGGGTATTCGTTTCAAAACGCGGCGATCTACGTTACTATTTGCTTTAATTAGATTCTGCAGACTCTGCCACCCTAGGCCAGTCGCATCACATTATAAGATCCGTTGCCGCAGTTCCGACCGTCAACCCACACATCCGGTTGCTATTCTCGGTTGTCCTGCGGCCATTGCGCCCCAACGGAGCACGGCGATTTACAGCGCTCGAGAAAACACTGGCAGCCACCGGTTGCGGTCCTGGCTCGCGTTTTTATCCCGCCCGGCGGTGATGTCCGTCCATTTTCGTTTGCCCGTTCCCCCTGCGCGATTCCTCGATACCGCTCAAATGCGGCCTGGTGGCTCACAACGCTTTCCGCTCCCCTCCGCATCGCGGTCTGGGAGTCTTTCAAACCACCTTTGTATCACCACCCACCCTTAAGGAGTACAAGCATGAAACAACCCGTCCGCGTCGTTATCACTGGAGCCGCCGGCAACATCGGTTACGCCATGGCATTCCGGATCGCCTCGGGCAGCATGCTGGGTCCCGATCAACCGGTGATCCTACAATTGCTGGAAATCACCCCGGCGTTACAAGCGCTGCAGGGTGTGGTGATGGAGCTGAACGATTGCGCCTTTCCATTGCTGGCCGACGTCATCGCCACCGATGATTTGAAAACCGCCTTCACTGGCGCCAACTACGCCATGCTGGTCGGTGCCCGTCCGCGTGGCCCTGGCATGGAACGCAAGGACTTGCTGACGGCCAACGGCGCTATCTTCGGCCCACAAGGCAAGGCGCTGAACGATCATGCCGCCCGCGATGTCAAGGTGCTGGTGGTCGGCAACCCCGCCAACACCAACGCATTGATCGCTGCCAGCAGCGCGCCCGATCTCAGCCCACGCCAGTTCCATGCCATGACCCGGCTGGATCATAACCGTGCCTTGAGCCAACTGGCCGAAAAGACCGGTGCCCACGTCAACGATATCAAGAAGATGACCATCTGGGGCAACCACTCGGCGACCCAGTATCCTGACATCAGCCAATGCACGGTTAAGGGCAAAGCAGCACCTTCCTTGGTCGAACAGGCATGGTATCGCGAGACCTTCATCCCCACCGTGCAGCAACGTGGCGCGGCGATCATCAAAGCGCGTGGCGCGTCGTCGGCAGCCTCGGCCGCTTCTTCGGCCATCGACCACATGCGCGACTGGGCGCTGGGTACTCCCGATGGCGATTGGGTCAGTATGGCGGTGCCCGCTGATGGCTCCTACGGGATCAGCAAAGGCGTGATCTATTCCTATCCTTGCGTCTGCAAGAACGGCGACTACGAGATCGTACAAGGTTTGGCGGTCGATGAGTTCAGCCGCAGCAAGATGGACGCGACCGATAAGGAACTGCGCGAGGAACGCGCCAGTATCGAAGATCTGTTGAAGGCTAAATAAAAAATAAGAAATTCGGCACCGGCCTCACAGCATGCGAGGCCGGACCACCAGAAATTTCCAAGTAAACGACTACACTTTTTTGGCGGGGCAATAACAACCCACGTCTTTGAGCTACATCTTTGAGCCACTAAAGCAGAGGATACCGACATCATGAGTTACGAGGAATTTCACAGCTGGTCCATCAATGACCCTGAAAGCTTTTGGGGTGAGCAAGCCAAGCTGATCCACTGGAACAAACCTCCGCAAAAAGTAAGAGATTACAGCAACCCACCGTTTTGCAAATGGTTTGTCGGTGGCGA
>JACSSB010000176.1 GCA_014879435.1 Phycisphaerales bacterium | reverse complement strand
AGCCGTGGCGGGAATGGCTTATGCATTGGCGGTGTATTGGCGAGGGCGCTTGGGTGATGCGGTCTTGGCGCATGCGACCACCAATGCCCTGCTGGCTATCCTGATGCTGTTCTCAGGATAATAATCGCAGGATATCTGGGGATTTTTCGGCGGCTGGTTGACTTTTATTCACCAGTCGCATGAACAATTCTTCCAACCGATTAGCTTTATTGCGCATGCTGGCCACTTCGATGCCTTGCGCCGATAAGCTCTGAAACAGGGTGTTGAGTCCATGTTCCTTGGATACGTCGACCTCTAAAGTCCAATTATCCACCTGTCGCAGTTTATAGCCCGCCACGACCGGAGCTTCGCTCAGTTCTTGGCGTAGGTTGAGCACAAAGGTTTCCGAGTTCAGGCGACCGAGTAGGGTACTCATCCGGTCGTTCTCGACGATCCGGCCTTGGTCGATGATGGCGATGTCTCGGCACAGAGTTTCGGCTTCTTCCAGATAATGCGTGGTCAGAATGATGGTGGTGCCTTGCGCGTTGATGGTGCGCAGGAACTCCCAGGTTGAGCGGCGAATCTCGATGTCCACACCAGCGGTCGGTTCGTCCAGGATCAGCAACTTCGGTTCGTGCACCAGGGCACGTGCGATCATCAGGCGGCGCTTCATGCCACCCGATAATTCCCGCGCCATCACCCGCCGCTTTTCCCATAAGCCCAGTTGTTCCAGATAGGCTTCGGCCCGTTCACGGGCTTGTTCGCGGGGGATGCCATAATAACCAGCCTGATTGATGACGATTTCGATCACTGGCTCAAACTGGTTGAAATTGAATTCCTGTGGCACTAGGCCAATGCAGGCTTTGGCTGCACTCAATTCACGATCCAGATCGTGACCAAAGATTTGGACGGTGCCAGAGGATTTGCGTACCAGTGAGCAAATAATGCCGATGGTGGTGGATTTTCCGGCACCATTGGGACCAAGCAGCGCGAAGAATTCACCTTCCGCAACTTGCAGATCGATGCCACGCAGGGCTTCGAAACCATTGGCGTAGGTCTTGCGCAACTGGTGCAGGGACAGGGCGAGCGTAGTCATGGTGCGTGGGAAAGCGTGCAGTTCAGGGTTGTTGGGGCAATAGATGGGGTTCGAATTCGGGGGTGAACTGCTCCTGAAAACTGCCATCTGCTTTGATCAGAATAAACAATGCGGCCAGATGATGCTCGCTGGCCAGTTGGAACCCCAGTTGTGGACCGGCGGCCATTAAAGCGGTAGCGGTCGCGTCAGCAACCATGGAGCGATCACTGATCACCGTGACCGAAGCGAGTTCTTGCAGAATCGGCCAGCCAGTGCGGGGATTGATGATGTGCGAGTAACGTCGACCATTCTGCTCGAAGAAATTACGATAATCGCCCGAGGTGGAAACCGCACGATTATCGAGTCGGATCAGTCGTTCGACTGCGCGTTGACCCGCCACCGGTTTTTCGATAGCAATGGCCCAGGGTTCACCGCGACCATTGTGGCCGCGCACCCGGATTTCGCCACCGATGGAGACCAGATAGTTTTCGATGGAAATGCTATCGACCAGGGCAGCCATCCGATCCACACCGTAACCTTTAGCCAAGGAAGAAAGGTCGATGTATAGATTGGGGCGGTCCTTTTTCAGCGCGGGTGGCTCGTCGCGCGCGTGCAGCCGCCAGGCGCCGACCCGCTCGCGGGCTTGCGCAATGGTAGTCTCTGTGGGTACTTCATCGCGGTGCGGGTCCGGCCCAAAGCCCCAGAGATTGACCAAGGGGCCGACGGTGATATCGAACACACCTCCACTGAGTGTGCTGATTCGCAGTCCTTCAGCTACCACTTGTTCCAGCTCAGGAGAAGTCGAAATCCAATCGGTACTGGGATTTTGGTTGAAACGGGACAGCTCCGAATTGGGATCGTAGGTGGACATTTGCCGGTTGATCCCGACCAGCAATGCTTCGATTCGGGTCTGCAGGTCGGTGGGAATGGTCTGCCCCGGCGCGGGCACCAGCTTCAGCTCATAGCTGGTGCCCATGGTGGAGCCGGTCAGACGGACACTGAGATCGGGCGGAGAACGGTCACAGGCGACCAATAAGAGTCCGATCAGCAGCGGAAAAGTAGATGCAGCCAATCCACGGCGGCGCGACCGTTTGCGGGAGAAGTTCGACATTTCCGTATTATAAAGCGTGGCCAGCGCATGTGGGTCAGGAATAAATTGAAGGTGCACTCTGGCATCCGTTGGGCCGCCGGGTCGCCGTGGCTGGAAGGTGCTCAGGGACTTGTCGTTGCCTCCATCGCAGCGATAGCGTCGGCCATACTGACCAAGCGCTGCGCACTTTCGACATGGAGGTTTTCGACCAGCTTGCCATTGACCACCACCACCCCCGCGCCACGGGCCGTCGCTTCTGCATGGGCCTCAATGATTTGCCGTGACCAGGCGATGTCTTCCGGTTTCGGGCTAAAGACCCGATTGCAGGGTTCCACCTGCTTGGGATGAATCAAAGTCTTGCCATCGAAACCGAGTTCACTACCCTGATGGCAGGCGAATTCGAAACCAGCCTCATCATTAAGATCAAGATATACCCCGTCGAGAATGGCCAATCCGGCAGCGCGGGCGGCCAGCAGGCACAGGCCAAACGAGGTAATGAATGGCAGGCGTTCGCGAGTATGGGCGCAATCCAATTCCTTGGCCAGATCGGAAGTAC
The DNA here is from genome assembly GCA_014879435.1 of Phycisphaerales bacterium. Taxonomy (GTDB): domain Bacteria; phylum Pseudomonadota; class Gammaproteobacteria; order Competibacterales; family Competibacteraceae; genus Competibacter. Next base: position 484 of record JACSSB010000176.1, on the reverse strand, counting down.
CCATAACCATGCACTCCATGCGTGGAGATGCGCAGCTAATCTGCTGTGATTCGAGGATACTGCGCGGCGTCTCCATCATCGCCCAGATCGTCATGTTGGCCGGAGCGCCGTTGGCTTCCATGATCGCTTCCATGTGGCGGATGGCGTCGGCGCTCTCCACTTTGGGTAGCAACAATGCATCGGCACCGGATTTTGAAGCCATGGCGATGTCTTCATAGCCCCAGCGAGTCGATAAGGCATTGACCCGGATAATGATTTCACGCATGCCGAAGCCACCTGCGGTGGCCACTTCGCAGACCTGTTTGCGGGCCAATTCTTTGGCGTCAGGAGCGACGGCATCTTCCAGATCGAGAATCAGACCATCGGCTGGCAGAGTACGAGCTTTTTCCAGGGCGCGAGCGTTGGAGCCTGGCATATACAGCACGCTGCGGCGAGGGCGCGCGGATTTGGGCATAAGAATTCTCCTCGTGGGGTTTATTGGTGG
>JACSSB010000349.1 GCA_014879435.1 Phycisphaerales bacterium | reverse complement strand
TCTTCCGGTTGTTCGTGCAGCAGAAAGAACAAGAGCACGCGATCATAGCTGGCATCGGCGAACTGAAGATGGGTCGCATCTTGGTGATACAGCGTGATCTGTGGTGTATCGCCGCCTAATTTAGTTTTTAGGTTTTCTAGTTGGACTGGCGCTACGTCCACGACATCCAGATGCGCTGTCGGCTCCAGTCTTTGGGTCAGACGCTCGGTGAGGTTCCCATAGACACAGGCCACCTGAAGATTATTGCCGCTGATGGTGGTCCCCATTTCGTCCAGGGCGAGATCGCGTAAGCGCGCGAAATTGCCCCACAGAATGAGGTTGACCAGCCATTGCCGCTCGAACAGGCGCACGGCGGTAGGGTGTAGATAGGCCCACCAGTAGGTTTGCTGCAGGTATTCCGGTAAAGGAACCGGTGCTGGAGCTTGGAGATCCAGACCAGATTCATCGCGATGGATTGCGTGTTGAGTATCGATACTATCTGACTGTAAAACCATGCCTTCATCCGATGACCGCGACCGAACCAGAGTGGTCGTAGCAGGTTGGGAATTCATGGAGAGGTTTCCTCGATTGTGGGACATGCGCAGGTCCGCGCCAAGCGGGTCGGTATTGACCGGCTATGGTTGCTCCAACAGCTTTCCTGGCTGGAGCGAATCGGTACGGTGCGCTTCGATTGAAGAATCCAGATTGGGGGATTGATCGCTGCGGGCCAATTCCATCTGTCCGAATAAACAGGACGCCGCTTCCCGCGTCGGCAAGAAGCGGGAAGCGGCGCCACAGGTATGACAAAGCGGGGATATACCCGCCCCGTTTCCATGGGATTGGATCGGCTTGGGAAAACCGAGGATGCGGGGATTCCCTGATCTCGTTAAATACGCAGCAGATAAACGATCGTCAACAGCGTGCCCAAGCCCGCCAGTCCGTAGACGGTATAAGCGACTACGGTATCTGCGCGAACGCCGAAATCGTGAACGGTGACCCGCAGCCGGTGCGCAGCGTGCCAGAGCGACAGCGAGATAATGCCGAAGATGATCAGTTTGCCCAGCCACCATCCCGCGAATGCGTGGATGGAGTCATAGTTAAACATATCCATATTGGCGCCAAAGGCAGCAAGCAGCGTGACTAAGGCCAGCGCCGGAGTCACGAACGCCGTTACTGTGCCGCCCGCCGCAAACAAGCTCCAAAAAATTGGTTTGTTGGATTTGGCCATGATTACATTCCCCAGATCAGGATGATCAGCGAAACCACCGCCCAAGCGCCATAGTGGGCGTTGACGATGATGTTACCCGGCACGAATTCTTCACCGCGCTGGATAGGCATGGCCTGCGGAGTGACCACGAACCACGATACGCTGTGGTAGGCGGTCATGATCAGTACCGCTAGGTTAAACAGCACACCCAATGGGCTGCGCAACGACTCTACAAAACCCGAAAAAGCTTCTGGGCCACTGGCCAGGGCACCCAGGCCGCAGATCAGCAGGAAGGTGTAGGCAAAGATGAAAATACACGTCACCTCACGCGCCATGTAGCGCTTGTAGCGCGCTTGCCTTAAAAACCAGGTCGTTTTGGGAATCTCACGAACATAAGGTTTGCTGCTCATTTCTTCACCCATGGCATCAAGTGTTCTTTGTACCAATCGATGGTGCTGGCAACCTTGACCTGTTGCAAAGCGCCAGCGGGATCGACATGCTTGGGACACACTTCGGAGCAGGCGCCGACGAACGAGCACTCCCAGACGCCTTCGTTGGTCGCGACCACTTCCTGGCGTTGATCCCGGCCACCGTCACGGGAATCCTGGTTATAGCGATGGGCCATGGAAATGGCCGCTGGGCCGAGGAATTGCGGAACTAAGCCGTACTGCGGGCAGGCCGCATAGCACAACATGCAGTTGATGCAGAGCGTGTATTGCTTGAACTTGAGCAGTTCGGCCGGAGTCTGTTTGTACTCCCCAGCGCTGACCGGCTTTTCTTCCTTCGGGATCAGATAGGGCTTGATACTGGCAAACTTGGCGATGAAATCATCGACGACGGTGACCAAATCGCGCTCGACGGGGAAATGGGCCATCGGCTCGACCCGGATCTGGTCGCCGTATTCATGAATGAACGCCTTGCAGGCCAGTTTCGGTTCGCCATTGATCATCATGCCGCAACTACCGCAGACCGCCATATGGCAGGACCAGCGATAACTTACGGTAGTGTCGAGGTTTTCCTTGACATAGTTCAGGGCGTCGAGCACGACCCATTCGTTCAGGCAGGGCACAGAGTAAGTCTGAAACCGGGGCTCGCTATCGGTCTCCGGATTGTAGCGGAGCACCTCCAGTTGGATCTGGCGTTCACTCATTTCTTGGCTCCTGAGTAGTCACGGATACCGGGCTTGGACTTGGTGATGACGACATCGAGATAATCGATGCGTGGTGGCTCCTTGGGATGGTAGTAAGCCAAGCTGTGCTTGAGATATTTCTCGTCATCCCGAGCGGTGAAGTCCAGCCGCTGATGCGCACCGCGGGATTCCTGACGGTCCCGTCCCCCGACCGCGACGGCTTCGGCACAATCCAGCATCGCACCCAGTTCCAGCGCCTGCATCAGGTCGGTGTTGTACACGCGACTCTTGTCGTTGATCGCGATGTTGGGATAGCGCTGGCGCAGTTCGGAGATCTTGTCGCTGGTTGCCGCCAGCCCTTCTCCGGTACGGTAGATACCGGCGCCTTCTTCCATGGTGTGCATCATTTCCTTGCGTATTCCGGCGATGGTTTCGCTGCCGCTGGCCTTGTCGAACAAGGCACTGATACGACCTTTGGCATCCTGCGCCTGGGCAGACAGTGCGGCATCGTTGCTCGTGGACAGACCCGACTGGATGTGGGCGAGAGCGCTCATAGCCGCTTTGCGTCCGAACACCAGGAGTTCGGTCAGCGAGTTGGAGCCGAGTCGATTGGCACCGTTGATGCTAACGCAAGCGCATTCGCCAGCGGCGAACAGACCAGGCAGTGAGGTGGCGGCGTTGATATCGGTGCTGATGCCACCCATCATGTAGTGCACCACCGGACGGATGGGAACCGGTTCTTTAACTGGGTCTTTGCCCAGGTAGCTGATCGACAGATCCCGCACGAACGGCAAGCGTTCGTTAATCTTCTTTTCGCCCAGATGGCGCATGTCCAGCAACACGCATTCGCCCCACGGGGTCGAGACGGTATTG
>JACSSB010000364.1 GCA_014879435.1 Phycisphaerales bacterium | reverse complement strand
ATTCTCGACGTGATTGGTGGAGCAAGCCCATGATCCCCCCAGTAAAGACCATTTTGTATACCACTGCCTTGGGCAGTCATACGCGACCAGTATTTCGATTCACCGTGGGCCTAGCCAAGCAACTCGGTGCCAGAATCGTTTTACTGCATGTAGTTGAACCGCTGAGTAATTCGGTACGATTTCTGATCGACTCTTATCTGAAGCCCGATGCGGCGCGGGAACTGCATCGTCAAGCGAGTGAAGGCATCCTGGAGAAGATTCATAAGCGCATGGAGGCGTTTTGCGAGGAGGAGCTCGGTACCACACTTCAGGAGACAGAGGTGATTGGCGAGGTGCGCGTGGTCAGTGGTATGGCGTGTGAGGTCATTTTATTTGAGGCCGACCGGGTTAATGCGGATCTGATCATCATTGGCACACACACCGGTTCCGGGAAGCGCGCTGATCTGCTCGGCTCGACCTCGCGTCGGGTCACCTTGACGTCGAAACGTCCAGTACTGCTGGTTCCGGTCACGGACACCGACGATACCGAATGGGCCAAACCGCTGATCTAAGCGGCCAGCGGTCTTGAGGGCTTCTTAGTTTTAATACGGGGGAACGCCTCTCTCTTGAAGAGGAGGGAGGCGGGGAAGCACATTTTTTAATGCCCCAACCCATCCAAATACTTGTCCGCATCCAGTGCAGCCATGCAACCAGTACCGGCAGAGGTGATGGCTTGACGGTAGACGTGATCGGCCACATCACCCGCAGCAAATACTCCCGGTAGGCTAGTCGTCGTGGCGCCACCTTCGGAGCCGCCTTTGGTCAAAAGGTAGCCGTTACGCATCTCCAACTGACCGACAAAGAGATCGGTATTCGGTTTGTGGCCGATGGCGATGAACAGACCTTGCAGGTCGATTTGTTCGTTTTGGCCGGTATTGACGTTGCGCACTCGAATTCCGGTTACCCCGCTGCTGTCGCCAAGCACTTCATCCAGTACGCTGTCTAGTTGCAGCCGGATCTTGCCAGCCTTCACCTTGTCCATCAGCTTATCGACCATGATTTTCTCGGCGCGAAACTGCTGGCGACGATGCACCAAGACTACCTCGCTGGCGATATTGGCTAGGTACAGCGCTTCTTCAACGGCAGTATTGCCGCCGCCAACCACCGCTACTTTCTGATTACGGTAGAAGAAACCATCGCAAGTCGCGCAGCCGGATACTCCTTTGCCCATGAAAGTCTGCTCTGACGGCAGCCCCAAATACTGGGCTGAGGCGCCGGTGGCGATGATCAGGGCATCGCAAGTGTATTCGCCAGAGTCGCCACTGAGTCGAAACGGCCGCTGTTCCAAGCGGACGGTGTGAATGTGATCGAAAACGATTTCAGCACCAAAGCGTTCGGCATGTCGGCGCATGCGATCCATCAGGTCGGGGCCTTGCAAGCCCTCAACATCGCCGGGCCAGTTGTCCACTTCGGTAGTGGTGGTCAGTTGCCCGCCCATTTGCAAGCCAGTGACCAAAACCGGTTCCAGATTGGCACGGGCGGCGTAGACCGCTGCCGTGTAGCCGGCTGGGCCGGAACCCAGGATCAATAGCCGACTGTGTTTGGGTGTACTGCTCATTGCGATCTCTCTCCAGCGTGTAGGATTCGGGCAATGTCGGTATGCAATATGCGATTTATGATGGGCCGGGCGCTAGTATGCGGCGGCCCATGGCGACTCTCTTCATCGTGGAAGAGAGCCGGGGTGAGGCGTGAGGATTTACAGCGCGGCGGCGTTTTCGGCCAAGTAGGCGGCCACGCCTTCAGCAGTCGGCTTCATGCCTTTTTGACCTTTCTTCCAACCGGCAGGGCACACTTCACCGTACTGCTCGGTAAATTGTAAGGCCTCGACCAGACGCAGCATTTCATCCACTTCGCGACCCAGCGGCAGATTGTTGACGATCTGCGCTTGCACCACGCCCGCCTTGTCGATCAGGAAGGAACCGCGCAAGGCGATCCCAGCCGGATGTTCGACGCCATAAGCCCGAGTGATTTCATGCTTGACATCGGCCACCATGGGGAACTGCACGGGCCCGATTCCACCTTTTTCGACCGGCGTATTGCGCCAGGCATAGTGGGTGAACTGCGAGTCGATGGAGACCCCTACGACTTCCACTCCCAATTCCTTGAATTTGGCGACGCGATGGTCGTGGGCGATGATTTCGGAGGGGCAGACAAAAGTGAAGTCCAACGGCCAGAAAAACAGCACCACATACTTGCCACGCAGATCGGACAGCTTGAAATCTTCCTTGATCGAACCGTCGGGCAGGACGGCGGCGGCAGTGAAATCTGGGGCGGGTTGGGTGACTAATACGCTCATCTTACTTGGCTCCTGACTTGGGTTGTTAAAAGTTAGAATCGATGAATTGGGCTATAGCCTAAGTGAGGATCGATCATTATGGAAATTGAAACATATAAATGTATCGATAGTTAATGACTAATTCGTTTTTACTCCTTGTCACGTTCCTGTCATAAAAGTTCCTTAATAAAGGGGGCGTGGCAATGCTTTCACAGGAAATTTGGGACGGTTCAAGTCAATTCAAGGGCACTCATGAGCGCAAAGTACATTTTAATCGTGGAAGACGAGCAAGCGATTCGGGAGATGGTCGCGTTCGCTCTAACCGGGGTCGGCTATGAGATCGGAGAAGCCGCCGATGCCCGTCAGGCACAGACGATGATCTCCGAACGCTTGCCCGATCTGATTTTGCTGGATTGGATGCTGCCGGGTATCAGCGGTATCGATTTTGCCCGGCGTCTGAAAAAGGAGGAGCTGACCCGTGAGCTGCCGATCATCATGTTGACGGCCCGCGCCGAGGAAGAAGACAAAGTACAGGGCTTGGAAAACGGTGCTGATGATTATGTCACCAAGCCTTTTTCTCCGCGTGAATTGGTGGCGCGTATTCGGGCGGTGCTGCGGCGCGGTGGGCCGGGAGCGGAGGATGAAATCCTACAAGCGAATGGATTGATGCTGGATCTGGCTAGCCATCGGGTGAGCACGGGTGATGCGCTGTTGGAGATGGGGCCGACCGAGTATCGCTTATTGGAATTTTTCATGTCGCATCCAGAGCGGGTCTACAGTCGTGGCCAGCTATTGGATCGAGTATGGGGCAGCAATGTCTATGTCGAAGAACGCACGGTGGACGTACACATTCGGCGGTTGCGCAAGGCTTTAGAACCCTT
>JACSSB010000191.1 GCA_014879435.1 Phycisphaerales bacterium | reverse complement strand
ATCAGCCGTCCTTGCGGACGGCCCGCTATCCCTCTCCGGCCTAAAGGCCAGAGTCTCTCGCGGAATATCAATGATCACGCTGCACCTGCATTGCAGTCTCTTGCCGTGCACACTTCACGCTATCCTTCAGGTCATGCACGATCCCGCCTGATCTTATTTTCGCCTTTGGTTGGCAATCGTGACTCTTTCCAGCCTATTCGACTTCTTTTGTTTGCTTGCATTTAGGAGGAATTTCATGCCCTTTCGTTGGCTAGCCATTCTAAGCCTCGGCCTGCTGGTGCAGAGCTTGCACGCGCAGCCAGCTTCACCACCGCCGACAACCACGCCTACAACAGTGGAGTCTCCCGCGCAACCTGCGGACACCTCGCTATCGCAAGAAGCCCAGTTGCAGGCGCTGCTCAAAACCATCCAAGACGCCGAAACCCAACAAGCCGATCTGAATCAACAATTAAAGCGTGTTTCTGCTCCTGCCGAAACACAGCAACTGAATGCGCAGATAAAAGAAATAACAAATCAAATAAAAAACTTACAGACATCTTTTGAGGAAATTGCCACCGGTGGCACCAGTAGTACCGACCTCCAGCAAAAAGCCTCGACCCATTTCAACTGGCAACAGGAAATCGAAGACATCATCCGACCGTTGCTTGATGCAATGAAGCAAATAACCGAACGGCCGCGAATGATTGAGCACCTGCGCAGTGAACGGGCCGAACATGAAAATCGACTGGGAATTATCGATAGCGCCATCGCTCATATCAAAAAAACCCTGGCAGCGACAAAGAACTCCTCGGTAAAAAAGGCATTACAAACGACACTGGATCAGTGGCACGACTACCACGAGGAGACCGAGAGTCGCTTGCAACGTATCCAAATCCAATTTGAACGCTTGATTAAACCAAACGAATCCATCAGCCAAAGACTCGTACTGACTTTCCAGGAATTTGCCAGCGGCCGGGGACTCAATCTGGTGTTGGCGGTCGGTGGTTTCCTATTGACCTATCTGATACTGAGCAAATTAGGCCGACTGATCGGTAAAATCGGGCACCGTGGCGGCGAGAAAACAACCCGCCAGTTGGCGCGAGTCACTGCACTGTTCTTTAAGATAATGACCACGCTTATCGCTTTCTTTGTGGCCGCTCTCGTTTTGTACGCCCGGGGCGACTGGCTATTGCTCGGTCTATCGATTCTGGTAGCCATCGGCATTATGTGGAGTTTGCAGCAATCACTACCGCGCTATATGACAGAAATTCGCGCCCTACTCGACCTAGGCAGCGTACGAGAGGGTGAACGGATCGTGTACGCAGGCATTCCTTGGAAGATCGTAGCGTTGAATATCTACTCGATTCTGCATAATCCTCTGCTGCGCGGCGGTACTCTGCGACTACCACTCGACCAGTTGGTCAATTTACAGTCACGTTCCTCCGCGCCGGAAGAACCGTGGTTTCCCAGCCAAGAGAACGATTTTGTGATCTTGGACGACGATCTGTACGGCAAAGTATTAATGCAAACTCCCGAAGTGGTACGCCTTCAGGCTTTTGGGGCGATCAAAACCTTCGCAGTCACCGACTATCTCAGCAAAAACCCACGAAACTTGTCACTGGATGGCTTCTCGGTATCCATCATTTTCGGCTTGGACTACTGCCATCAGGCTGAAATCCTGAGCAAAATCGTGCCCCAGTTGCATGCGTATCTGCTAGAGCAGTTGCAACAGCAACCCTTTGCGCCCCATATCAAGGATCTGCTGGTGGAATTCAACGAAGCGGCCGCTTCCTCACTCAATCTGTTGATCCTGGCAGTATGCACGGGTGCTGGAGCCGAGCACTATTGGTCGATTCGCCGCTTCTTGCAGCGTACCACCGTGAGTGCCTGCAACCAATATCACTGGAATATCCCGTTCGATCAGTTAGCCGTACATCTGCCACCAACACAGCCTTTACCGCTGATAAATCCTTGATTCCATACCATGCCTCCGTCAGCCGACTCGCCTACTCTCACATGAGAAACGGCTGCGGGGGCGATTCGCTACTAGGATCTTCATGAATTAAGATGTCAGCGTTGGGAAATGCCGCCAATAGGGCCGCCTCTACCTCATCCGCCACTCGATGCGCCTCGATCAATGTCAGATTGTCGTCCATCATCAAGTGCAACTGGATAAAGTAGGTTTGCCCAGAGCGGCGGGTGCGCACCCCGTGTACGTCGCGTACTTCTGGATGTGCGCGAGCAATCTCCTTGATCTGAGCGTGCACTTCTGGCGGCAGTTCGTGATCCATCAGCAACTGAATCGCTTCGTAGCCAATGTGTCCGGCGCTGTAAAGAATGTACAACGCGACGCCGATCGCAAAGATGGGGTCTAAGCTCGGCCAACCCAGCATCGCCAATCCCAGTGCCACGATAGTAGCGGCGTTGGTGAGTAGATCAGTAGCGTAGTGCAAAGCATCGGCGCGAATCGCCGTGGATTGGGTGCGGCGAATCACATCACGCTGAAATAGCAACAACGCTGCTGTGGCGACAATGGCGAACGACAGCACACCGACACCGATCAAGGCATCCTTGATTGGTTGCGGGGACAACAAGCGGTCTACCGCATGTAAAATCAGAAATACCGCTGAACCAGCAATGAAGGCCGCCTGCGCCAATCCCGCCAACGGTTCCGCTTTGCCGTGACCAAATCGATGGTCGTGATCTGGCGGCTGCAGGGAATAATGTACCGCCAATAAATTGATCAGCGACGCCGCCACATCCATCATCGAATCCACCAGCGACGCCAGCACACTGACCGAACCCGTCAGCAATGCTGCCGCCAGCTTGCCAATGATCAACAGTGTGGCGGTAAATACCGAGGCATAGGTCGCCCATCGCAGCAAGCGTGCGGTTTGCTGGGGATCGCTCATCAATTGCGTGCTACCGTTCATCAAACTTTCATTCTCGATTAATCGTTAATCCGTAGTCGTGACAATTCGCGTGCGAGGTACTTAGCTTTCCATCCGAAAATCCGAACGCCCTAACTCCCATTATGTTCGGATTTTCGTTCACCTCAGATTTTTAAAATTTTCTCATAAAAATCACATAATTATCATTTAATCGCATGATTTTCATAATTTATGCTTTAAAAACAATTTATTAATCGCTCCATGGAAAATATAAATCATATGGCGCATCTAGATAAATCACATATAAATCAATAAATTATAAATAAGCCGGTGGAGCACTCATCTCATGGCATGGAGGATGCTCCTTTCATTGGGGATAATTAATCGATAACCAAACACAACTGAGGAGATCCCCGTGGAAAAAATAAGCTATCGCAGTGAACACGATTTATTGGGTAATCGCGACGTGCCGGTTGATGCCTATTACGGCGTGCACACTCTGCGAGCCTTGGAAAACTTCCCGATTACCGGCACCGCCATCTCGATTTACCCGGACCTGATCCGCGCTTTGGCCAGTATCAAGCTGGCGGCGGCACGGGCCAATAACAAACTGGGGCTGCTCGATCAAAAACGCACCGATGCCATTATTCAAGCCTGCGAGGAAGTACGTGCTGGCAAGCTGCATGATCAATTTGTCGTAGACGCCATTCAAGGTGGCGCGGGCACTTCCACCAACATGAATGCCAACGAGGTGATCGCCAATCGGGCGCTGGAATTGCTCGGACACCACAAGGGGGAATATCAGTACCTGCACCCGAACGAACACGTCAACATGAGCCAATCCACCAATGACGTGTATCCGACCGCGCTCAAGCTGGCTGCCTATAGCGGCGTATTTCGGCTGGTGGAAGCCATGGCATACCTGCGCCGTGCTTGCGAGCAAAAAGTCCAGGAATTCTCCGACGTACTGAAAATGGGCCGTACCCAGTTGCAAGATGCGGTGCCGATGACACTAGGCCAGGAGTTTTCCACCTACGCCGTGATGCTGGCCGAGGATGAAGACCGCTTGAAGGAGGCGGCTTTATTGATTCGGGAAATCAACCTCGGTGCGACCGCTATCGGTACCGGTATCAACGTCGAACCGGAGTATCCCGAATTGGTTTGCCGCATCTTGTACGAAGTAACCGGCATTCCGGTCACCACCTCCCCCAACCTGGTCGAAGCCACTCAGGATTGTGGCGGCTTCGTGCAACTGTCTGGAGTACTCAAGCGGATCGCGGTCAAGATCTCCAAGGTATGTAATGACTTGCGGCTGCTCTCCAGTGGTCCGCGTGCGGGTCTGGGTGAAATCAATCTGCCTCCTCGACAGGCTGGCTCGTCGATCATGCCGGGCAAGGTCAACCCAGTGATTCCCGAAGTCGTCAATCAAATTGCCTTTGAAGTGATCGGTAACGACGTCACCATCAGCCTAGCGGCAGAAGCAGGCCAGCTTCAGCTCAATGCCTTCGAACCGATCATCGCTCATAGCCTATTTAAGAGTGTGAATCACCTGCGGCAGGGCTGTCTGACCTTGGCTGATCGCTGTATTAGCGGCATCACCGCCAATCGCGAGAAGCTGCGGGCCAGTGTCCAGAATTCCATCGGTCTGGTCACCGCACTCAATCCCTATATCGGTTACGAACACGCCACTGCCGTCGCTGCTGAGGCGCTGACGACCGGTGGCAGCGTCTACGATATCGTGCTCGCCAAAGGCTTGCTCTCCAAGGAGCAGCTCGACGACATCCTGCGGCCTGAAGTTTTAACCAAGCCCCGTCATTTGATCCTGGCAGCGGCCGATAGCGAGGCCCGCTCCTCATGAAAGCCAATAAGCTGACCCTTTGGATCATGGTGGCCATGCTGCTCGGTGTCTTGGTTGGCTACCTTTGTCACGCATTCTCGCCGGATGCCAAGACGGCATCGGAAATCGCCGGCTATTTTTCGATCATCATGGATGTATTTTTGCGGCTGATCAAAATGATCATCGCACCGCTGATCTTCGCCACCCTGGTTTCGGGGATGGCGCACATGAGCGGAGGGGGTGCCGTAGGGCGCATCGGTCTTAAGGCGGTGGGCTGGTTTGTGCTGGCTTCCTTGACTTCCCTGTTCTTGGGAATGCTGTTCGTCAATCTCCTGCAGCCGGGGCACGCCCTCAATTTGCCACTGCCGGAAGCGGGCGCCTCAACCAACCTCAAGACCGCTGCATTGAATTTAAAGGACTTCATCACCCATGTTTTCCCGAAAAGCTTCGTGGAAGCCATGGCGAACAATGAAATCCTGCAGATTCTGGTGTTTTCCCTGTTCTTCGGCTCTGCGCTGAGCGTGATTCCAGACAGGACCGGGCATGTGCTGAAACGCTCCATCGAAGAGCTGGTCGAGGTCATGCTCAAGGTCACGGATTATGTGATGCGTTTCGCACCCGTCGGTGTGTTTGCCGCCGTCGCCGGAGCGATTACCGTGCAAGGACTGGGCGTACTCGTCACTTACGGTAAATTCATCGGTAGTTTCTATCTCGGCTTGCTGGTGTTATGGCTGGTGTTGTGTGGTGTCGGTTATTGGTTTCTCAGGGGTTCCGTATTTAGATTGCTCAAACTGATTCGGGAACCGACGATGCTGGCGTTCTCGACAGCCAGCAGCGAAGCCGCATACCCCAAAACGATGGAGCAACTGGAGAAATTCGGCGTCGATAACAAAATTACCGGCTTCGTTTTACCCTTGGGTTACTCTTTCAATCTCGACGGCTCGATGATGTATCAAGCCTTCGCTGCGATCTTCATCGCTCAGGCATACGGGATCGATATGCCATTCTCGCAGCAACTCACCATGCTGTTGGTACTGATGGTCAGTAGCAAAGGGATGGCGGGAGTACCGCGTGGTTCACTGGTGGTCGTCGCCGCCATTCTGCCTATGTTCAATTTGCCAGAGGCGGGATTGCTGTTGGTGATGGGCATCGACCAGTTCTTGGATATGGGCCGCACCGCAACCAACGTGATCGGCAACAGCTTAGCCACAGCGGTGATCGCGAAATGGGAAGGCAGCATCCAAGAACCGCCACCCGATGTGGATGCAGATAATTTGGATGCCGTACTGCTTGCCGCACCGACGAAAGCCGACACTTAAACTGACGCCGACGGTGATGGTGCGTGCGAGCCATTCGGTCGCGCACCATCGCCTCTCCGCCATCCAACAATTTGGAGAGCTTTGATATGTTGGCGCACATTCATCGCACGGTCGTCACCGTCGGACTGCTGCTGAGTCTGATGGCATCGGCGGTCGCTCAAGACGCCACTTGGCAAATCACCGACCAACTGACGGGAACCCTCAAAAAAATCAAAGACAGCGGGGTGATCGTACTCGGTCATCGCAAGAGTTCACTTCCCTTCGCCTTTCTCGACTCTGGTGGCCGCCCAATCGGTTATTCCATCGATCTATGCAAAGCCGTCGCCCAGGAAGTCAGCGTAGAGCTCGGTATTCCTGATCTGCGAACCGAATATCGACCCGTGACACCGGAAAGCCGTTTTGCTCAGGTGAAGTCGGGCGAGATCGATTTGGAATGCGGTTCGACCACCGATAACCAAGAACGGCGTCAGCAAGTCGCTTTTTCACCCACTATTTTTGTAACCGGCACCAAATTGCTGGTCAAAAGAAATGGGCCTATCAAAAACTTGCGCGACTTGAGAGGGCACACAGTCGCCATTACACAAGGCACCTCGAACGCTGCCGCGATTCAAGCCTTCTCCGAACGCCAGCGGCTTGATCTGAACTTTATAACCAGTGCCGATCATCAGGAAAGCTTTGAACTATTGGCCACGGGCAAAGCCGATGCCTTCGCTAACGATGAGGTGTTGCTGTACGGCATGCTGGCTGAAACCAAGAGCGGTAATCAATACCGCATCATCAGCGATTTTTTGTCCTACGAACCTTATGGCTTGATGTATCGCAAGGATGATGATCAGTTCGGCGATTTGGTCGAGCGAACCTTTCGCCAATTGGCAGCGAGTCGGGAGATCGTCTGGATTTATGATCGCTGGTTCTTGAAAACCTTGCCGTCCGGCATCCGACTCAACCTACCAATGAACGCGCAATTACGCGGGCTATTCCAAATGCTGGGTCTGCCGTGATCATCCGTGTCGAGTGATCGGCATCAGCTTTAACGATTGAACGAGAGGAAACGCTCTATGAAGATCCATTCCGCCCTCAGCCATCATCTGGCCTGGGTATTACTGGCACTACTGACGGTCACGGCATACGCCAAAGATGAACCCGCCCCGGTGTCGGCCAAACTGGCCAATGTCCGCATTCTCGCCACCGGTGGCACCATCGCGGGCACTGGCGCCACCAGCACCACAACCGTTGGGTACACCGCCGCTAAGGTTGGCGTGGAACAACTGATCGAAGCGGTTCCGGCATTGAAACAGGTCGCCAATGTTACCGGCGAGCAAGTCTTTCAAATCGCCAGTGAAAATATGACCGATGAGTATTGGCTCAAGCTGGCCAAGCGCGTTAATACCTTGCTCGCTCAGGATGATGTGGATGGCATCGTGATCACTCATGGCACCGACACCTTGGAGGAAACCGCTTATTTCCTCAATCTGGTGGTCAAGAGCCACAAGCCGGTGGTTCTGGTCGGGGCCATGCGCCCTTCCACCGCCATGAGCGCCGATGGTCCATTCAATATTTACAATAGCGTCGTGTTGGCCGCCAGCCCCGATTCAGCCAATAAAGGCGTGCTGGTCTGCCTGAACGATCAGATCAATGCCGCGCGCGATGTCACCAAAACCAATACCACGTCCTTGGATACCTTCCGCGCCCCTGAGCTAGGTTTTCTCGGCTACATGCAGAGCAATAAACCCCACTTCTATCGGCTACCCGCGCGCAAACATACGGTCGATACCGAATTCGACGTTAGCAAGCTGGAAGCTTTACCCAAAGTGGACATCGTTTATGGCTATGCCAACGTCACCCGCACGCCAGTGGATGCGCTGGTGGCTGCCGGGGCGAAAGGCATCATCCATGCCGGTGTTGGCGACGGCAGCATACATAATGCGGTCAAGCCTGCATTGATCGAAGCGCGTCAGAAAGGTGTGATCGTAGTGCGCGGCTCACGGGTCGGCAACGGCATCGTCGCACGCAATGGAGAAGCCAACGACGACGAATTGGATTTCGTGGTTTCCGACACACTCAACCCGCAAAAGGCGCGGATTTTATTGATGCTGGCGCTCACCAAGACCAATCAGACCAGTGAAATTCAGCGCATGTTTTACACCTACTGAACGCCCTAGCCGCTTTTGGCGCGACGGTTGGCGTGACCGACCCGGCGCCTACCAGCGGCGATACTGGCTTGTGCCATTCGTGTTGGGAATCGGTATAGCCGTCGGTTGTGGCTGGCTGGTCTATCAACTCAGTCAGGCGCATGCCATCACCAGCTTGCGTACTGTCGGTGATCATCGCCTCGATCTGCTGGTCACCGGTCTTGAGCGGGAAATGGGCAAATACGCCTATTTTCCCGCAATCCTTAACTTGAAAGAGGATGTACACCTCTTGCTGGAACAACCCGGCGACAAACTACGATTGGCGCGGGTCAATGCTTACTTGGAAAGTCTCAATCAATACGCAGATACGCTGTCGGTCTATATCGTGAATCCAGAAGGAATCGTAGTGGCATCAAGCAACTGGCGGCAACCGGACAGCTACATTGGCGAACACCTGATTTTTCGACCCTATGTAACCGATGCGCTGCAACAGGGCATCGGACGCTTTTTCGGTATCGGCACGACACGCGGTGAGCCGGGTTATTATCTGGCGCAGCGACTGAATGCGGAAGAACGGGTCATTGGCGTAGCTGTGGTTAAGATCGGATTCGAGCAATTGCAGGATGCCTGGTCCATCGGTGACACCCTCGCTCTGGTCTCTGACGACAACGACGTGATCTTTCTATCGACGGTACCGGCCTGGCGCTTTACCACCTTGAAACCTCTGGATGCGCCAATCCGCAAAAAAATCGCCCAAACGCTGCAATAC
Organism: Phycisphaerales bacterium; assembly: GCA_014879435.1. Classification (GTDB taxonomy): domain Bacteria; phylum Pseudomonadota; class Gammaproteobacteria; order Competibacterales; family Competibacteraceae; genus Competibacter. Next base: position 7,690 of record JACSSB010000191.1, on the reverse strand, counting down.
AGTCACCGCCCGCTCACCCCACTTCACATGAAAGTCGTCCGCCAGCTCGATGCGGATAGCTTTATCGCACGCTTTTCGGCTGACTCCAGCCCCAATAATCCAGGCATCGCCACAGCGGTCCCCAACGGCCTGTTTCTCGGGCAAACACGTACCGTGCCGACGGTCGCTTGGCACTTGACGGTATTTCTATCGCTCGCCACTGGCCAGCGGTTGGCGCTCAACCACGCCGTACTGGCTGGCGTCAGTAGCCTATTGATATTGCTATTGTTATGGGGAATTCGCCAGCGCCGACGCTACATTTACGAGCAGTTGGCGGCGCGTACAGCGTTGCAGCAGGCCCACGATGGTCTAGAGCGCAAAGTAGCGGAGCGCACCATCGAGCTGTCAGCAGCAAATGAGCGGTTGCGCCAGGAGATCGATGAACGTGCGCGCATCGAGCAACGCCTTCGCGCCACTCAAGAAGAGATGGTCCAAGCGGCCAAGCTGGCGGTCATCGGGCAGCTATCCGCTGAGATTGTCCATGAACTCAATCAACCCCTAGCCGCGCTGCGTACCTTGGCCGGAAATACCGTGATCTTTTTACGACACGGCAATCTTGAATCTGCTTACAAAAATTTGGATAGAACCGATCATCTGATCCAGCGTATGGCGAAGATTACTGAGCAGCTTAAATCCTTTGCCCGCAAATCTTCTGAACCGCCGCAACGCATCGCCATCCGCCAAGCCGTCGATAATTCCTTAATGTTGTTAGAGCAACGCTTGCGCAAACATCAAATTACCGTTCGGACGCAACCATCCACCAGTGAGGCTTGGGTATGGGGCAACGCGATTCGGCTTGAGCAGGTGCTCATCAATCTCTTAAGCAACGCGGTAGATGCCAGCGCTGATGTAGCGGAACCGGTTATCGAAATTTCTTGGGAAATCGTGGATTGCCTCGTTCTTATCCAAATTCGCGATTCTGGCATCGGCCTATCGGAAACCGTTCAGGCGCAACTGTTTAAACCCTTCTTTACTACCAAGGACACCGGCCAAGGATTGGGATTGGGATTGGCGATCTCTGCCGACATCCTCCACGAATTCGGTGGTCGGCTGAGCGGTGCCAATCGCCCCGAACCAGGAGCGGTGTTTACCGTGGAATTACCGCTGGCCCCATCGAATAACCGCCATGCCCACTAAAAATATCCAAGTGCTGGTCATCGAAGACGACGCTGATGTTCGCCTGAGCTGCGAGCAGGCTATCGAACTGGAGGGTTTCAGCACCGAAGGCGTTGATTCCGCTGAAAAGGCGCGTCGGCTGGTCAACGCGGATTTTCCCGGTGTGATCGTCAGCGATATCCGTCTGCCGGGTATGGATGGACTGAGCTTGCTCCGCGAATTGATGGTGATGGATGCCACATTGCCCATCGTCCTGATTACGGGCCATGGCGACATCGCAATGGCGGTACAAGCCATGAAGGATGGCGCCTACGATTTCATTGAAAAACCCTTTACCCGAGACCGTTTGATCGATGCCGTGCGTCGTGCTCTGGACAAGCGTCGATTAACACTGGAGGTGCGGGAATTGCGGCAGCGCATTCAGGGCCACCCGCCGATTCAGAATTGGTTGATCGGATATTCCTCCGCGATGGAACAGCTCCGTCGACTGATTTCTAACCTTGCCGATACCGCTATCGATGTGCTGATTTACGGGGAAACCGGAACTGGCAAGGATTTGGTGGCGCAATGCCTGCATCAATTCAGTCAGCGCAGCAACAAGCATTTTGTCGCACTCAACTGCGGCGGTTTGCCAGATACCTTATTTGAAAGCGAGATCTTCGGCCATGAGGCAGGAGCTTTCACGGGCGCTTCCAAACGGCGCATCGGTAAAATCGAGCACGCCCAAGGCGGCACTTTATTTCTCGATGAAATTGAAAGCATGCCGATTGCTATGCAGATCAAATTTTTGCGTTTTCTGCAAGAGCGCACCATCGAACGGCTCGGTTCAAACACGCCGGTTGCTGTCGATTGTCGGGTGATCGCCGCCACCAAGGAAAATCTTGAAGTGCTCGTCGAAAAAGGCCAGTTTCGGCGGGATCTGTATTACCGACTCAATGTGGCCACCCTGGAATTACCGCCGCTACGCGAGCGCCGCGAAGATATTACGCTGCTGTTCGAGCATTTCGTCGGTCAAGCTGCCACCCGTCATGGCCGCGAGCCGCCTCCGATGTCGCCGCTACAAGCACGCGAGCTGATCGCTCACGCGTGGCCGGGTAATATTCGTGAACTGCGCAATGTCGCTGAGTGCTTTGTGCTCGGCTTGCGTCCGTCTATGATCGTGGAACATAGCGATGCGCCCAAATCGCTGATCCCTTTGGCGGAAGCAGTTGAAATTTTCGAGCGCTCGCTGATTGCGGATGAATTGCGCCGACAGAACGGCAGTCTGGCCCGAACCAGTGAGGCCCTCAGCATTCCAAAGGCGACGTTGCATGACAAGATTCGCCGCTACGGACTGGCAGACGGCAACCGACGCCCACTGTAAACACGAGATAACGGCCTATCTTTCACCGCTCAAAACGACGACGCGGACCGAAGTCCGCGCCATTCCTACGATATTATCGATACTGGACACCGTACCTTATCGTGTCCAGTATGAATCAGCGATTAGCTTTCGATGGCTATTCGCCGTGGCTGCACCGATTCCCGTTTCGGCACCAGTACCTCCAATACGCCATCTTTATATTTGGCGCTCACCTTGTCAGCATCCGCGACATCCGGCAATGCAAATCGCCGCATGAAGGTTCCGCGCACGCGCTCAACGCGACGATACTGTTTGCCTTCTTCCTGGTTTTCGGTGGAGCGCTGGCCCTTCAGCGTCAACACCCCATTTTCCAGGGTAATATCGATGTCCTTGTTCTCGACGCCGGGTAGATCGGCATGGATGATGAATTGGTTGGTTTCTTCCTCAATATCCACTGTTGGTGCCCAATCCGCCAGGACATGGCCTGCTTCCGCGTTGTCAAGACGGCCAGTATCGAGCAGCCGATTCATTTCCCGTTGCAACTGATTCAATAGATTAAAAGGTTCATAGCGTATGAGAGCCATGATCAAATCTCCTCTGTCATTTGGATTCCCGCGTTCCAAAGAACGCTGTGGGTCTTGCCCTTAAGATGGGGCCAAGCCCACATTTTTCAAGAATTCCATCAGAGTGTTTTTACGCTAACATCCCCAACTATTTTGACACCTCGCCGGAGTCGCGCGATGGCTACTGCCCCCATTTTTATCTGCCATGCCCATGCCGACGCCGCTTTTGCTCGGGATCTGGGCTTGGCGCTGGAAACTTACCACCTCAGCGTCTGGCATGATGTACACGGCCTGCGCGGCAGCGAACGGCTCGCACCCGAGGTGCGCTGGGCCATCGATCAGGCCCGCCAGGTTATCGTGGTGCTCAGTCTCAACACCGACGATCCAGACTGGTTACACCGGGAAATCGAGATCGCACAGGCCACAGAACGACGCCGGGCTGACAGCTATCGGGTTATTCCGCTGTTGCTACCGGGCACCGATCTCACTGTCCTTAATGATTGGTTTACTCCGCTGCCACGGACCGCTCCCATTCGACTATCCACCGAAGGATTGAGTGCGGTTTTGCCAGACTTGCTGACGGCGCTGGGCGTATCCCCTTCCAGTATCGCCATCTCTCAGCATTCTCTCTCGCCAGTGGAGTTGGAGCTCAGCTTCAGTCAGGTCAATCCGGGAGTTTCCGATCATTGGCAGCTAGTGGCCAAGCTCAACCATCCTCATCCTCATCCTCATCCTCCATCCATCCCCACCACCGTCTGTGTGACTGTCAATGCGCTACCGCGCCCCCCCGATCCACGAATCCTCCATTGGTATTTGCAGCAGCACCCGCGTTGGCCAACCGATACCGTCTGCCAGATTGCTCGCCGCACCGATAGCTTTCTGGCTTCCTGGGGCCACGCGCTCTACCAAGCCACCCTCGGCGTACCGGAGTTGCGGGATCTGGTAGCAGTCTGGCGCAATGATGCAAATATTCAGGACCGCTGTCTGGTCATCACCGGGGATACCACACAAACAGCCACCGCCATGGTGCTTAGCTTGCCTTGGGAACTCCTGCATGATGAAACCGATTTCCTGCTCCAAGGAAAACTACCGGTCCAATTCCGGCGCCGACTTTTGGGAGGGAACGATCACTTTCCACCGATTCCGCTGCCACTACGAATTTTGAGTATCAGCCCACGTCCTGATATCGAACCGACCGGTCATCCAGATTATCGCTCCCACACTTTGCCATTGCTGGAAGCACTCGATGGTCTAGGTGGTTTGATCGAGTTGCAATCACTCGACCCACCGACCCTAATGAATCTGGAAAGGCAGATGAGCATCGCTTGGGCTGCGGGACGACCCTTCACCGCCCTGCATTTGAATGGCTTTATTCGCCATGACTCTGAGCAGAATGTTGCCGTGTTCGGATTCGAAGCCAGTTACGATCTGCACACACCACTTTGCCATGAGACCCACTTTATCCCCGCGCCCGTACTGGCCTCTCTGTTGGCCAGTTATCGCATTCGTCTGGTGGTTCTGGCTTGCACCAGGAACGGTGCCGGTTCCGCTAGCGTGGTCCAATTGGCCGCCTCTCTGCTGGCGGCAGGGATCGCGGCTGTCATCACCGTCCATTCCAGCACCCCTGCGGAAACCTTGCGCCGATTCTGGGCCGTGTTCTACGAAGAATTGCTGCGAGGCTCTCACATCAGTCAGGCCGTATTCGCCGGTCATCGCCAATTGGCCAATGACAGTTACCGTACCGCAGGTTTGGGTGGCGGCGGGGTTTATTTATGGGATTGGCTGAGCTGCATCTTATACTCGGGTCAACGTGATCCGCGACTCATCATACGTCCTCCGCTGGATCTTCGACGCCGACTGCTCGATCTAGCTCCGCCCGAGCTTCCAAAGTCCCTGCCCAAGCCCACACCCATCGGCTGCATCGGACGCGGGCGTGATCTGCTGATTCTGGAACGGCTGCTCGAAAACCATTCCAAAGTCTTTCTGCGTGGACCCGGCGGCAATGGCAAGACCGAGGTCGCGATCGCCCTCGCCAGCTGGCTCGCACGTCGTGGCTGCTATCAGCACATCGCTTATCTACGTGCCAGTGACGCCGAGGATATACAGACGCTATTAGAGACCCTTGGCCAGCAGCTACTCCCTGAAAATAAACGCTGGTCGGTCGCGCACTACCAGACCCAGTGGCAAGCACTCACCTATCTTCGGCAAACCTTGTGGACACAGTCGGTTCTGATTGTATTGGACCAATTAGAACAATGGCCCATGGAGCAAGATGAGGCTCTCGATCAATTCTGGAAACAATTATTGAGCGACTGGCCGAAACTTCGTCTGTTGGGACTGGGTCGTATCGGACCACCTTCTTTTGTCCAACCCTGGACGGAAACCATCCTAAGTCCGCTGGATGAAAACGAGGCGGTGACCATACTCAGCCAGACCCTGATCAAAACCCGAGAAATGCCACCGAATGCCGACAGCGGTATGAGTTTCCGGCAAGTACATGCTATCGCCGCACTGGCTGGAGGACATCCAGGAACCTTGCGCCACCTGGCGCATGAAGTAGGTCGCTTGGGTGTGGGTACCGCCCTGAAACGGTTGCGCCCGCTACGGGCTAAATTACTCCATGTTCACGGCAATAATTCGCAATGGCCGCTTTACCTGAGTCTGGAACTGATCTTGCGCCGATTGTCGAGGAAAGAACGGGATCAACTGACGATTCTCGTGTTCTGTAGAGAAGGGATCAACCGCAGCGTCTTGGGGCATGCCTTGGAGCTGGACACCTCGGCTACCGACCTATTCTGCACACGAATCATCGACTTGGGCCTTGCTGAAGATCAGGGATACGGGCATTTACGCTTCGATCCAGCACTGATCCACTACCTAGCCAGTCAGTCAAGTTCGAGTCAGCGCACGATCTGGCAGCAACGCTGGCGCTCTGGCATGGAACAATTGCTGGCTGGCCTCTACCAACAGTACTTCAAGGACAACACCCGCACGATTCGCCTGTTACGCTTGGAATTACCCAACCTGCTTGCTCTACTGCGTGATCATATTCAGCATGCCACTCATGAACGAACTGCGCAGACAGTGGTTCAATTGGAGCAAATGCTGACTCATCTTGGGTTTCCCACCGCCCTGGCAGAAGTGGTGGCCGCCCGCGAACGCGCTAATCAGACACTACTCGGCTGGAACCGAACGCGTTTTGAAACAGAACGGCTAAACGTCGAGCGACTACGCAACGATGGCGCACTAGAAGATGCCTTGCAAGCGGCGCGCAAGATGTTGCGTCTTTGCCAAGATGCGGGGGCTGATGCCTACCCTGGCGCCACCTACGATCTAGCACGTGCGCATTTGCAACTCGGCAAGCTACTGAAACAGGCAGAGGCGATTGAACCGGCGGCACGGGAATTCAATCTTGCCCGCCAGCAGTTTCAAATACTGGCAGATGCTGGCAATGTCAGTGCCGGTCGGATGGCTGCGGTCGCTAATGCCGAAGGCGGTGATTGCCTCACTGATCTACGCCGCTTGCAGGAAGCCGCTACTGCTTACGAAGCGGCGCTGGCGCACGCCGGATCTGACACCCAAAATGCGGCTTTCGCGACCAATAACATACAACTGGGTCTTGTGCGCCAACAGCAAGGGCGCTATGCCGAAGCCGCACAGCTATACCATATCGCCCGACAAACATTCGAAGCACTGGGTGAACCGGATGGAGCGGCGCAAGCCTGGCGGCAACTGGGTCTAGCCCGCAAAATGAACCACGAGATCGAGGCGGCGCTACAGGCTTGCCAGCAAGCCTTATATCTCTACGAGCAGCAACGCAATCGGGTGGGGATCGCTGAAACGCTGGGGGATCTGGGTCATCTGCACCAAATACTCAATCAGCTTGAACCCGCAGCGCTCTCCTATCGGCGGATGGCAGAATTGTACCGAGAACTAGGAGATGGTCGCAGCGAGGAAGCCAGCCGTAACAAGTTGGCGAATATATTGATTCAACTGCGGCGGCCCGACGAGGCCCGCCAAGAATTATATCGGGCCAGCGAATGTAACCCACCTGAAAATCCAACTACCCGCAATTGGACGATACGCCGGGGATTACACGATATCGGTCAAGCGGTTCCAAACCCTGATGTAGCCGATCAAGCCCGGCGACAGGCCATCCAAAAATATCTCGCGTACCGGCAAGCCGGTGGCGAAAACACCAATCCCGGTGCCCGATTATGTGCACAAATCGCTCAGGCGATTCAAGCTGGCGATACCGATGCGCTCGCCACCAAATTGGATCAGATCGCGACCAGCCCCAATGTCCCACCCTCTGGCCAGCGGCTAATCACAAAATTGCAGGCCATTCTAGCGGGTTCTCGTGATCCTGCATTAGCCGCTGATCCAGAGCTACATTATCAATACGCAGTAGAAATTCAGCTCCTGCTTGAAAAGCTCACATCGAATTGAGCAGGCTCTGATCGCCATGCATGCTCTGCTGGGCGCACAGATGATCGCCGAATATGAGCAGTTGCTATCAGAGTGCAGCCAAGACACCGCATCAAATACCTGAAAGAACTTCAAAAAAAAACCTCATCGGATTCGATGAGGTTTTCGGTGAAAGTTGCCTGGCGATGACCGACTTTAGCGT
>JACSSB010000383.1 GCA_014879435.1 Phycisphaerales bacterium | reverse complement strand
GATGGGTTACAAGTACCAGTTCATTACCTTGGCCGGTATTCACAGCATGTGGTACAACATGTTCGATCTGGCACAGGATTACAGTAAGCGCGGTATGACTGCTTATGTCGAGAAGGTGCAAGAACCCGAATTCGCTGCACGCGACCGTGGTTACACCTTCGTCAGTCACCAGCAGGAAGTGGGTACGGGCTATTTCGATGACGTGACCACCGTGATTCAGGGTGGCGTTTCCTCAGTGACGGCTTTGACCGGTTCCACCGAAGAAGAGCAGTTCCACTAAGTCGATATCGTGTGCCGCCTTCCGCTTCTTGGTCGGCGGCACCAATCGCATCCACCCGGACGGGGATTCCCTCCGGGTTTTTTGTGCGGGTCGTGTACCCTGACTGTTCTACAATCAATCACGTCAATCACCTCAATCACGACTGAATCGCAACGTCCTCTCATTGCAGGGAATGTTTGCCGATTTTCCATCACTCAACGATTGTCAAGGAGCAAGCCGTGAGCCTGAACCTGCCCGCTGGTGTGCGGATCAACGCCCCGATCTCTCCCCGTTTCGACGAAATTTTGACCCATGATGCGCTGGCCCTCGTCGCTAAATTGCATCGTGCCTTCGAGCCGCGTCGCCAGGAATTGCTGAAGAAGCGTATTGAGCGCCAAGCGCGTATCGACGCTGGCGAGATGCCCGATTTCCTACCAGAAACCAAATCTATCCGCGAAGGCGATTGGAAGATCGCACCGTTACCCAAGGCTTTAGAGTGTCGTCGTAGCGAAATCACCGGTCCGGTTGAGCGCAAGATGATTATCAACGCCTTCAACTCGGGTGCCGACTCCTACATGAGCGACTTCGAGGATTCCAATAGCCCCAACTGGTTCAACCAGATTCAGGGCCAAGTGAATCTAAAGGACGCCATCCGTCGCGAAATTAGCTACGTCAACGAAGCGGGCAAGGAATACCGGCTCAATGATCGAATTGCCACCCTGCAAATTCGGCCACGCGGCTGGCATCTGGATGAGAAGCATGTGACCGTCGATGGTCAGCGTGTTTCCGGTGGGATTTTCGATTTCGGTCTGGTGTTTTTCCACAACGCCAAGGAACAGATCGCGCGCGGCGCTGGCCCTTTCTACTATCTGCCCAAGATGGAGAGCCATCTTGAAGCGCGGTTGTGGAACGACATCTTTGTGATGGCGCAAGAATCCTTGGGTCTTCCGCGTGGGACGATCAAGGCGACGGTGCTGATCGAGACCATTCTCGCCACCTTCGAGATGGAGGAAATTCTGTACGAGCTGCGCGAGCATTCCGCTGGTCTCAATGCCGGACGCTGGGACTACATCTTTTCCTGCATCAAGAAATTCAAGAAGAACAAGGATTTCTGTATGGCTAATCGGGGCGCGATCACCATGGAGGTGCCGTTCATGCGTTCTTATGCCCTGCACCTAGTGAAGGTGTGCCACAAGCGCGGTGCCCCAGCGATGGGTGGTATGTCGGCGCTGATCCCGATCAAGGACGATCCGGTCGCCAACGAGAAGGCCCTGGCGGGTATTCGCCATGACAAGACCCGTGATGCCAACGACGGTTTCGATGGCGGTTGGGTTGCTCATCCCGGTTTGGTGCCCATCGCTCAAGAAGAATTCGTCAAGGTGTTGGGTGATAAGCCGAATCAGTGGGAAAAACAGCGTGACGAAGTGTTTACGGCCAAGAATTTCCTCGATTTCCAGCCCGAGCAACCCATTACCGAGGTGGGTTTACGTAACAACATTAACGTGGGTATCCACTATCTGGGATCTTGGCTCGCCGGTAACGGCTGCGTGCCGATCCATAATCTGATGGAGGATGCTGCTACCGCCGAAATTTCTCGCTCGCAGGTATGGCAGTGGGTGGTCAGCCCGAAAGGGGTTTTAGACGATGGCCGTGAAGTGACCACTGAACTAGTTCATGGTTTGATTCCCGAGGAGCTGGCCAAGGTGAAAGCAACCGTTACCGCCCAGGGTGAGGATACTGCTACCTACGATCAAGCGGCCGGTATTTTCGAGAAAATGAGCCTGTCTCCAGATTTCCCTGAGTTCCTAACTCTGCCGCTGTACGAGGCGATGGATTGATCTGATCACATCACTGCTTGGATGCGACAAGAAACGCTCGGGAAACCGGGCGTTTTCTTTTTTTTTGTCTGATATTCTGGATGCTAATCTTCCACTCGATCTCGGAGGTGTGCGATACCTACTTCGGTGGGCTATCGAGTGAGTGAGTTCTGGGGCGTGCTGGGTGCGATGAGAGGAATCCTGGCGCGAGGTATCGGTCGAAGTGGTTTGCTTGACCTGTTGGGGGAGATCGCCCACGCTTGGTGATAGTGGTGGGTGATCGTCTGGATTTTTTCCTCACGCAAGGTGCTTCTTGAGGAAACTTGTAGACTGCGTATCATCTAAATCTCAGCCAGGACCAAGGGACGGATCTGCGGTATCGGCTGTGATGTCATTGGAAATGAAAATGCTTAATTTGCTATCGTTACACGTAAAGCACATGCGATGCATGAGCAAAGAATATTCACCGACTCCCGATCAAGACCGTGGTCTGGTAGTTGAGCCAGCGAAACCCGAACTTAAGCAGCCCCCCCTCTATAAGGTGGTTCTGCTGAACGATGACTATACTCCCATGGAGTTCGTGGTGCGGATTCTGGAGCAGTTTTTTGGGATGAACCGGGAGAAGGCAACTCAGGTGATGTTGCATGTTCATACTCGGGGTCAAGGAGTATGCGGTGTCTTCACTCACGAAATTGCGGAAACCAAGGTGGTGCAGGTCAATGAATATTCCCGCCAGCATCAACATCCGCTGTTGTGTACCATGGAAGAAGCCTAAGTCCGAAGTTACCCAGTGCGATTCGAGGTGTGAGTTATGTTGAGCAAGGATCTGGAATTCTCCATCAATCTTGCTTTCCGCGAGGCACGGGATCGGCGCCATGAGTTTATGACCGTGGAGCACCTGTTGCTGGCCTTGCTGGATAATCCTGCAGCGGCAGAAGTATTGCGGGCCTGCGGGGCCAACATGGATAAGTTGAAACGGGATTTGCAGGCGTTCATTCGAGACCATACCCCGCTATTGGGGCCAGATGATTCGCGCGAAACACAGCCGACCCTGGGTTTCCAGCGGGTACTGCAGCGGGCGGTATTGCATGTGCAATCCTCCGGCAACAAAGAAGTCACGGGTGCCAATGTGCTGGTGGCTATTTTTGGCGAGCAGGAATCACAAGCGGTCTATTTCCTCAAACAGCAGGAAATCAGTCGACTGGATGTGGTGAATTTTATCTCGCACGGAATTTCCAAAGTGTCCGACGAGCAAGATGCCGCCCCTCCACAGAATGAAGAAGGCGCCGAGAACCAGAATGCCAAGCCACTGGAGAATTTCGCGACCAATCTGAACGAATTGGCGCGACAGGGGCGCATTGATCCCCTGATCGGTCGGCGTGAAGAAATCGAGCGCACCATCCAGATCCTCTGTCGGCGGCGCAAGAATAATCCCTTGCTCGTTGGCGAAGCGGGAGTCGGCAAGACCGCTATCGCTGAGGGATTGGCCAAGATGATCGTCGATGATGAAGTTCCGGATGTGCTGCGCGACGCGACCATCTATGCCCTGGATCTGGGTTCGGTGGTGGCGGGCACCAAGTATCGCGGCGATTTCGAGAAGCGTTTGAAATCCGTCCTAGCGCAACTGCGCAAGGAACAACATGCGGTGTTGTTTATTGACGAGATTCACACCATCATCGGTGCAGGTGCTGCCTCCGGTGGCGTAATGGACGCTTCGAATCTGATCAAGCCAGTGTTGGCTTCGGGTGAACTGAAATGCATCGGTTCAACCACCTATCAGGAATATCGCGGCATTTTCGAGAAGGATCGGGCGCTAGCGCGGCGCTTTCAAAAGATCGACGTGACTGAGCCTTCACCGGAGGAAACTTACCAAATTCTACGGGGACTGAAGACGCGCTTTGAGGAACACCACGACATCAAATATACCGACAAAGCGCTGCGTGCGGCGGTAGATCTGTCGTCGCGCTATATCAACGACCGTTACCTGCCGGATAAGGCCATTGATGTCATCGACGAAGCCGGTGCCAGTCAGCGCCTGCTTCCTGTCGCCAAGCGCAAGAAAGTGATCAACGTGGGTGATATCGAAACCATCATCGCCAAGATCGCCCGTATCCCGCCCAAGACGGTGTCCTCTTCGGACAAGGATGTATTGCGTAACCTAGAGCGTGATCTGAAACTGGTAGTGTTTGGCCAGAATGAAGCCATCGACACGCTGGCCAATGCCATCAAGCTGGCGCGTGCGGGTTTGGGCAGCGAACAGAAACCGATAGGCAGTTTCCTGTTTGCTGGTCCAACCGGTGTCGGTAAGACCGAGGTCACACGCCAACTTGCCCAGATCATGGGTATCGAGTTGATCCGCTTCGACATGAGCGAATACATGGAGCGGCACACGGTATCGCGGCTGATCGGCGCCCCGCCGGGTTATGTGGGTTTCGATCAGGGGGGCTTATTGACCGATGCTATTCTCAAGCATCCGCATGCGGTACTGCTCTTGGATGAGGTCGAGAAAGCGCACCCGGATGTGTTCAATCTGCTGTTGCAAGTCATGGATCACGGTACGCTGACCGATAACAATGGTCGCAAGGCTGATTTTCGCAATGTCATCCTTGTGATGACCACCAACGCCGGTGCCGAAATGATGGATCGGGCCTCGATCGGGTTTACCACCCAAGATCATAGCAGCGACGGCATGGAGGCAATCAAACGTCTGTTTTCTCCAGAATTTCGCAATCGGCTGGATGCCATCGTCCAATTCAAGGCACTGGCGCCACCAGTCATCGCGCAGGTGGTGGACAAGTTCCTGATCGAGCTGGAGGCCCAGTTGGAATCGAAGAAAGTGACCCTGGAAGTGGACGATGACGGGCGGAGTTGGTTGGCGGAGCACGGCTATGATCCCAAGATGGGTGCGCGGCCCATGGCGCGAATTATCCAAGAAAGCATCAAGCGCCGCTTAGCCGAGGAGTTGTTGTTTGGCCGCTTGGCCAGCGGTGGTCATGTCTTGGTGAGCGTGCGCGGCGACGACCTCCAGGTAGAAATCGCCGAGGAGGAGGCGGTGCCCTAAACAAAAATCGGCAACTTCTACCCTGGACGGGTATGAAGCGTCCGGTTTCGAAGTGACGACGTTGAGCGTCAGTGCGACGCTCAACGTCCGCGATAAATGATGCGTCCCTTGCTCAGGTCATAGGGGGTCAGTTCCACTTTTACCTTGTCGCCGGTCAAGATGCGAATATAGTTTTTACGCATGCGGCCGGAGATATGCGCGGTGACGATGTGCCCGTTTTCAAGTTGCACCCTGAACATGGTATTGGGCAGGGTGTCGATCACGGTTCCTTCCATTTCAATGTGGTCTTCTTTCGACATAATTCCTCTCGTTGCTAACCGTCTCTGGTCTCAAAAAGACGCGCAACCATAGCGAAAATCCTGTGGTACGGCAAGTAAATAACCGAAAACTCAGGTATGAATTTCGCCACCCACCGTCTGTTGATCGTTTATCATTCGCAAACAGGCCACACTCGAGCGATGGCGCGGGCTGTGGCACGTGGTGCGCGCCGGGTAGACGAAGTAGAAACCCGATTGAAAATGGCACTGCGTACGGGCCTGGATGACCTATTGTGGGCACAGGGTCTGTTATTGGGCACACCAGAGAACTTCGGCTATATGTCCGGTGCGATGAAAAATTTCCTGGATCGCACCTATTATCCCGCCCAGGGCAAAATCAACGGTTTGCCTTATGCGGTGTTTATTAGCGCGGGCAACGACGGTAGCGGAGCATTGACCAGCATTGAGCGCATCGCCCGCGGTTATCCACTCAAACCGGTGTGCGATCCGATCATTGCCCGTGGCGAGCTGAGCGCCGAAGTATTGCGACAGTGTGAGGAGCTGGGTGAAACCATGGCTTTGGGGGTGGCGTGGGGAATTTTCTGAAGGAGCGTCTGTTTGGGCGCCTCTTTCGATTCAAGACCACTATTCGACCGCCGCCGCGACATAGTTGGCTCAGACGCATCGGTAGAGGGCTTTGGTGGCTGCTGTGGGGTTTTGTCTTGATCTCGCTGGCGCTGGTACTGATTCTGCGCTGGATACCCCTTCCCACCTCCAGCATCATGGTGCAAGAGGGGTTGCGGGCGGCATGGGCTGATGGTACGACGGTGCGCTATCGATGGATGCCTTATGAACAGATCTCGCCCACCGCAGCCTTAGCAGTGATGGCTGCAGAGGATCAGCGTTTTCCCGATCATTACGGCTTCGATTTCATCGAGATCCAGCAGGTATTGGACGACTTCGAAGCCGGGCGATCGGTACGTGGAGCCAGCACGATCAGTCAGCAAGTGGCGAAAAATCTGTTTCTGTGGTCAGGGCGCGACTGGATTCGTAAGGGACTGGAAGCGTGGTTTACGGTACTGTTGGAATTGTGTTGGCCCAAGCAACGCATTTTGGAGGTTTATTTGAATATCGCCGAATTTGGCGAATACACCTTTGGGGTGGAGGCAGCCAGCCAGCGTTTTTTCAACAAGCCCGCTGCCCGACTCAGCACTAGGGAGGCAGCCCGGTTGGCGGCGGTGTTGCCTAATCCACAGCGTTACCGGGTGGATCAGCCCTCGGCCTATGTGCTCAAGCGTCAGCGCTGGATCGAACAACAGATGCGGCAATTGGGCGGCACGGCTTTTCTTGAACGCTTGTGAAGGAAACGGCATGGAACAAAAACCACGAGTGAGCATCCGTTATTGCACGCAATGCCGTTGGTTGCTGCGGGCCGCTTGGTTGGCGCAGGAATTATTGACCACCTTTGAACAGGAATTGGGTGAGGTGGCATTGCAACCGGGTACTGGTGGGGTATTCGAAATACGGATCGGTGACGAACTCATCTGGTCGCGTCAGCAGGAAGGACGCTTTCCCGAGGCCAAGGAGGTCAAGCAGCGAGTGCGTGACCAGATTGCGCCAGAGCGAGATCTGGGGCATTCGGATCGCCGAAGCTGATCTTGGTCTTTAACAAAAACTTATCATTTTTAGGCGGGTTATGAGGGATTTACAATATATTGATGTTCAGTCGGCGCAGCGCGGGTGGCTATCCCGTCGGATGTTGAATGGGCTAGGTTTTCTGATATGCGTCGCTGGTCTGGGTTTTGCCTATTATGTCCAGCATTTCCAAGGTTTTGAGCCTTGTCCGCTGTGCATTTTTCAGCGCTTGGCGCTCCTGCTGGTGGGACTGATATTTTTTGTGGCAGCCGCGCACAATCCGCGTGGTTGGGGGGCGAAAGGCTACGGGATCATAATAGGACTGGCCGCCGGAGTCGGTATCGGAATCGCCGCTCGGCATGTCTGGCTGCAGCATCTTCCGCCGGACCAGGTGCCACTGTGTGGGCCAAGTCTGGAGTACATGCTGCAAGCCTTTCCACTGAATGAAACCCTGCGCGAGGTACTGACCGGTTCCGGCGAATGCGCTCGGGTGGACTGGACCATGCTCGGTTTCAGCATGCCAGAATGGACTTTATTGCTGTTTATCGTACTGGGAGTGGCGGGTGTCATCGGCAACTGGCGGTTGCGACACTGAATACCACGTACCCAGCGCCGAAGCCCACCCAGTTGAATGCTAAATGCGGGCGAACACGCGCCGCGCGGCGGTGACGGTAGCGTCCAGGTCGCTTGCGGAATGTGCCGAGGATAGGAATCCCGCCTCGAAGGCGGAGGGTGCGAGGTAGATTCCCTCGGCCAGCATTCCATGAAAGAAAGCCTTGAATCGCTCCAGATCGCAGGCAGTCGCCTGTGCGTAGTAGCGCACCTGTTCTGTGGTGAAAAATAGCCCGAACATTCCACCCACATAATTCGCCGTCAGCGGCACACCGGCCTCACCCGCCGCAGCTACCAATGCATCGCATAGCCGCTGTGTTTTGGCAGCGAGATCGCTATGAAAATGGGGTTTGGCGATCAGATCCAGGGTTGCCAGCCCGGCTGCTAGTGCCACCGGATTGCCTGACAGTGTGCCCGCCTGATAAATCGGTCCCAGTGGCGCCAACTGTTCCATGATCGCCCGCTTGCCGCCAAAAGCACCGACCGGCATTCCGCCGCCGATGACCTTACCCAGCGTCGTGATGTCTGGATTCACGCCATAAAGCTGTTGTGCCCCGCCCAGCGCTACCCGGAAGCCGGTCATGACTTCATCGAAGATCAACACACTATCGTACTGAGTGCACAGCTCGCGCAGCCCCGCCAGAAAACCGGGCGCGGGGGGGATGCAATTCATGTTACCAGCCACAGGTTCGACGATAACTCCGGCGATTTTCTCGCCAAGCGTGGCAAAAGCTTGTTGCGCTTCCGGCAGATTATTGTAGGGCAGGGTCACGGTATACCCGGCCAGTGCTGCGGGCACACCGGGCGAGGTCGGCACCCCCAGCGTGAGTGCCCCGGAACCGGCTTTGATCAGCAGCGAATCGGAATGACCGTGGTAGCAACCTTCGAACTTGACGATGATGTCGCGGCCAGTCACACCGCGCGCCAGACGAATGGCGCTCATGGTGGCCTCGGTGCCGGAATTGCACATCCGTGTCAGCTCCATCGATGGGACCAGTTCGCAAATCCGCCGGGCCATGATCGTTTCCATTTCGGTAGGTGCGCCGAAACTCAGGCCATTGACGGCAGCTGCCTGCACGGCATGGACCACAGTCGGATGAGCATGACCCACGATCATCGGTCCCCAGGAGCCGACGTAATCGATGTATCGGCGACCATCTTCGTCGTAGAGATAAGCGCCTTCACCACGCTTGAAGAAGATGGGTGTACCGCCGACACCGCGAAAGGCACGTACTGGCGAGTTGACGCCACCGGGAATGTAGTGTTGTGCTTCGATGAACAGCGTTTCGGAACGAGTGGTCATGGCAGATCTCCTTGGAAAACAGGATTGAGCGATTTATTGATCGATGCCGCCCAAGGAAGCGCGATAGGCAGCTCTTCGGGTTGCGAAAAACCGGATTTGGCGGTTTGCGGGTCTATACGCGTTTGTTCTGATTGCTGTTCTGACTGCGTGTCCAGAACAAACGGTCGGGCAGAAGTTGTCCGCCACCAGCTCGGTAGCTCGCTTGCAGTGCGTGCCAAGCGTAGTCTTGAGCGCGGCGCACAATGGAGTTAAGCGCTTCAAATTCCAAGGATTGCCCCTGGGCCAATAGGGCGGCGATGGCGGTGGCCAAAGTACAACCGGAGCCATGATGACAGCCAGAGAGTCGCGGCCAGCGATGGCGCTCCAAAAGGCGGTTATTGCCGTAGAAGGTGTTGACGACTTCCTCACCTGGTTCGTGTCCGCCGGTAATTAATACGGAGCGGCAACCGCATCCTAGTAATGCCATGGCGCAGGCTTCCAAAGTATCGGCTTCTGGCGCCAGTCGGCGTGCTTCGACGCTGTTGGGAGTTAAGACCGTGACCAGTGGTAGCAGCAGGGTTCTTAGGTCATCGAGCAATTGTGGGCTGGCCAGTTCGGCCCCGCCGCCCGCCGCCAAGATGGGATCGAGCACGACCGGGATATCAGGATAGGCGGTCAGCAAAGTGTGCAGGGCAGCGATGTTCTCGATGCTACCGATGAGGCCGATCTTGATCGCTGCTACCGGCATGTCCTCCAGCACCGTGCGTGCTTGGGCCAGCACATAATCCGGCTTGACCGGCAACAGCATATGGATATTGTGGGTATCTTGCACGGTCAGAGCGGTGACGACTGGAGCAGGATGGCAACCCAGGCTAGCAATCGTGGTGATATCGGCCGCAAGTCCGGCTCCGCCGCTGGGATCATTGCCCGCCAGGATCATGACCACTGGAGGCGGTGAGGGGGTGAGGTCGCTCAAATCGGAACTCCGGGTAGGTGGGTGATGAGTCGGAAAGGCGAAGCGACCGACGGATGATGGGTGGAAGTCTTATGAATTCTACCAAATACAGCAGGTTTTTCAGGGGGCGCTGGCGTGGGAAAATAGCGGCCTCAACAATGAAGGATCAGAAAGGAAAAATCTAATGAAGAAGTACATGTGTTTGATTTGCGGATTTATCTACGATGAAGAACTGGGTTGGCCCGATGACGGTATCCTCCCTGGAACGCGTTGGGAAGAGGTTCCATTGACTTGGACTTGCCCCGAGTGTGGCGCCGCCAAGAGCGATTTTGAGATGGTGGAGATTTAGCAGTTCAAAGTCGCTAGATTCAGGACATAGGTTCGGCGGCAACAACGGGGATGGATGTCAGTACCATCCCCGCAGCGCGTAGCGCCATCTTACCGCGGATGGTCAGATCGGTGATGAAGGCGAGCTGTTGGCGCGGGTCGAGCGGGTAAGCTTTGATTTGGTAGTGAGTACCGAATGGTTTTTCCTTCGCGACCACATAGATTGGTTGAGCAATTTGCAGAAGTGGGCTACTCAGTGCGACATCACGTAGCATTTGGTAGGCATGATCAGCGTCATGATGAGGATGGAGGTAGAAATCAGCCTGGCACTGGAGGTGCTGACTACTGTC
Source organism: Phycisphaerales bacterium (assembly GCA_014879435.1). Taxonomy (GTDB): domain Bacteria; phylum Pseudomonadota; class Gammaproteobacteria; order Competibacterales; family Competibacteraceae; genus Competibacter. The sequence goes on along the minus strand of JACSSB010000383.1, from coordinate 6,138 downwards.
GTTGGCATTGGAGATAGCGTGATCCCATAACTTCATATGCGGAATATGCACCACGGAATCTCCTAAAGTAACGATTTCCACGGTGCGGATGCCGATGGTGCGGACCTCACCGTAAGCACCTTCCACTTCGATCCAGTCTCCGGGCCGATAGGGAAGCTCATATAGAACCACGAGTCCTGCAATCAGGCTGCTGGCGTAATCCTTGGCAGCGAAACCAAGTGCTAGGCCCAATGCTCCCAGTACACCCACCAGACTTTCGAAGGTGGGTTGGATGATGCTATGCAAGATGAGTAGAAAAGCGATGCCGATCACCAGTAGCCGCAAGACGGGTACCAAGGCCAGCGCGCGCAGGCGGCGATGACCAGAAAAATGGCTGGCCAGTGACGGAACTAGGCGCTGGATCAGTGCGATCAGCAGCCAGGTTGCTACTATGATCAGCAGAATTTGTACGAGAGCCGTCTCGCCGAGGCGGTTGAGATGGGATCCCAGCTCGCTAATGCTATCGCTCATGCCTAGCTCCTAGAATACGTCGATCAGATAGCCATCATCATTCAGGAACTGCCGGACGATGGGATAACCCGCAGGCGAAATTCGCCATTCCTCTGCATGTCGAATGACCAATCCAGCTTCTTCCAGACAGGCTAGGGCTGCCTCGGGCGAAGAAGCGGCCAGCGGTAATAGCAGAGCCAGTGTCGTGTGGGTCAAGCTGTTGTGTAACAAAAGGGTATGTAACAGGAAGGCATGTTTGCGCAGCAGCTCGGCGGTAGCTGTGGGCTGTTTGATCTGGTTCCAGGGCGCAACCCAGATCGTGGTACGGTGATTGGTATGGTCCTCATTCGCCGCTGTGTCGGAGAATGTTTCATCCGGCGTAGTTCGTAGGCTGGTACGCCAGATCGCGTGCGCAATGCCCGGAATACCTCGGCTGTGGGCGGCCAGAATCCGTAGAAAATCACTGATCTTGATGGAGCTGGAACTATCCTCGGCTATATCTGCAGGGGGCGGGAGTACGTATGCGCCGCTATCCGCCTGACGAAAGACGAAGCGATCAGTAATAAAGCCCTGAAACCAGCGTGCAAGACCTTGCTGATCGAGGCCCTGCAAAGCTAACGCGGGTGGTTCTGGACCGCGCCAGACCTTTCGTAGAAATGCCCATGCCCAACTGTCGCAGCCGATGATGCTGTGTCCCAGTAGGCTGCTTTGGTCGAGTAGATGGCGTACCAGCTCGAATCCTCTGGCATGACGCAAATAGCAGCGTTCCAGGCTGGGAAGCACCCAAGGGGAAGGATCTCGAAGCTGCTCATCCAACCAGCTGAGATCCCGAGCCAAGATTTGCTCCGGGCTAGGCGGAGACACGATTCGCCAGTCGTGGTTCTTGGCCCAGGTAGTCAGAATATCGCTGTGACCGCCGTGCGGAGGCGCAATGACGAATACACGCGCTTGGGGCGGTTGTTCGTTATCCAACCATTCGACGAGTGCATCATCCAGTGCCGCTGCCATCGGCTGCCAGTTGGGCGCAGGCGCGATCCATTCGATTTGCGCTGTGGACATAGTCCGCAACTCGTCCTTAGTTTTGAGCGGAGCTGCGGGTGCTGGCTTAGGTTTGGGCCAGAACTGTCGCCAGATAGAGCTGAATTCCTGCTTGACGGTATGTTCGACAGGCGTGGTAGGCAGTTGATATTCGGCGATGGAGACATACTGCCAAAGTGGAGGTATTTCCTGATCGGGTTGAGAAGGCTTGGCCATGTTGGTTTGATCGCCGATACAGGTCTTTGATGAGTGGAGATACGACAGCAGCTAGTCGAGGTTATTATAACGAGGAGACTTGCCTTATCGAATGACTGGCGCAACTTTGGAGTGACTGCATGAATGCAAGCCTTGGTCGAATCCACTTAGTTTCAGATGATATTACGCAATTATCGGTCGATGCCATCGTCAACGCGGCCAATCATTCCTTGCTCGGTGGTGGTGGAGTCGATGGCGCCATCCATCGCGCTGCTGGGCCGGAATTGTTGGCAGAGTGTCGGACCCTGAATGGCTGTGAGACGGGTCAGGCTAAGATCACTCGTGGTTATCGCTTAGCGGCCCGCTTTGTGATCCATACGGTCGGGCCGATTTGGCACGGTGGCCACCAAGGTGAGCCAGATTTATTAGCGGCTTGCTATCGCAATAGCCTCAAGCTGGCGGCGGACAATGGCATACAGACCATCGCTTTTCCTGCAATCAGTTGCGGGGTATACCGTTACCCGCTGGCCGAGGCGGCGCGGATTGCGGTGCGCGAGGTCCGAAATTATCTGGCGGACGATGATCGGATCGAAACGATCTATCTGGTGTGCTTCGGTGAGGATGTGCAGCACGCTTATCAACAGGCGCTGCAAGAATAAAAGGCTATAAAAATCCCTGTTCCCTTCAATTGGGGAAGTATGAGAGATTTTTTATAGCCTAGCGTTCAGAAGATATACGTCAGAGTATCTCAGGAGTCGGCAAGGCGGACGGGTACAGCCATCCGGCCCACTCTAAAGTAAGGTGCTCATAGCCTGATTAAGGTGTTGTCGTTACTCGGCGGTACGAGGCGGATGGTCGGCTGCTCTTGGAAAAAGGGGTCCACTTCAAAGCGACGATACATCAGGATCTGCGCTTGGGCTTGCTGCCTTTCGGTCTCAAGCTGGCGCAAGGCATCCAGCAACAGGGCTGCGAACTGAGCATCAGCTTGATCGTGCTGGCGTTTTTCCACAGTGACCGAGTTGTCGGATCGGGTGGTGGGGGCAGCAGTGGGTACGGGATAGTACAACAGGGCCAGTAGTAGGGCACCGGCGGTTGCAAACAGGGAGGTAGGCACCAGATAAATAGTAAGGTTCCGGATACTGTGGAATAGATGGCGCATGGCTCACCTCTGACGAGATCGGTTTAAAAGCAAAGTTTTGTATAACTATCCTAGAATAAGTCAATAAAAATAGACAAAAACCTTAAAATATACAGTGTATTATTGTACAAATTCTATATAACCAAGGATAGCAGAAGGTTTTTTGTGGCGCAAGCCGGGAAAATATACGTATATGACCTGCGCCACATGGATCAAGTTTCTTACTGCATCAAGTTTCTTGCTTCTGCTTCTGATGGAGAGTGTGCAGTTTTTGCTGGATGTCGGGCGGGACAGGATCGTAATGGCTCAGCTCGATATTGTACGAACCAAGGCCACCCGTCATCGATTTCAACTGCGATTCATAACCATCCAGCTCCGCCAACGGCACCTGTGCATTGATGATGCTCATGCCGCGTGGTCCGGCATCGGTACCGGCAATACGGCCGCGTCGGCTGGATAGATCACCCGTAATGGTGCCGACACTGTCGCTGGGCGTCCGAACTTCTAGGTTGATGATCGGTTCCAGCACGATCGGTTTCGCCTTGCTGACCGCATCCAGGAACGCTTCGCGACCGGCAGTAACGAAAGCGATTTCCTTGGAATCCACCGGATGATGCTTACCATCGTAGGCGATGGCGCGTACATCCTGCATGGGATAGCCTGCGATCGCACCTTCCTGCAGTGCTTCGCGCACACCTTTTTCCACCGCTGGCAGGAAGGAAGTGGGGATAGTGCCACCGACCACCGCACTGACAAATTCAAATCCAGCATCGCGTGGCAGCGGTTCGATGCGCATGAAGACCTCACCAAACTGCCCGGCACCGCCCGTCTGTTTCTTATGACGATGATGGCCTTCAGCACCTTGGCTGACGGTTTCCTTATAGGCGATTTTCGGTGGCTTGGTCTCCACTTGCAGGTTGTAGCGCTGCTGCATCTTTTCCAGAGTGATGCGTAGGTGCAGGTCGCTCAAACCACGTAACACGGTTTCCTTGGTGTGGAGATTTTGCTCCAACGCCAGGCAGGGATCTTCCTCCAGCAATTTATTGAAGGTATCAGACAGTTTCTGCTCATCGCCTCGAGTAGCGGCGCGGATGGCTAATCCAAACAACGGTGTGGGGAAGCGTAGCGGCCGTAGCCCAATCTGATCCTCATCGTGCGAGTCGTGCAGCACTACGTTGCGGTGGATATCGTCGACCTTGGCTACTGCACAGAGATCGCCAGGGATACCGGCGCTGATCTCAGAATGCTCCTTACCGTGCAGATGAAACAGGTGGCCAACCTTGAATGGCTTGCGGCCATCGCCGATGAATAGTTGACTGTCCTTGGTGATCGTCCCTTGATGGATGCGGAAAATGCCCAGCTTGCCGATGAATGGATCGATCAGTACCTTGAATACATGTGCCACCACATGTTGTTGCGGATCGGGAATGGCGTGGAGTTCCTCCGCCGATCCATGATCACCCTTGAAAAACGGTTCCGGATTACCTTCGGCGGGGTTGGGCAATAACCGCGTGAATACCTCCAGCAACTCTTTCAGGCCAGCGCCAGTGCGGGCTGACACGAAGCAGATCGGAATCAGATGGCCTTCACGCAGCGCCTTCTCGAACGGTGCATGTAATTGTTCTGGTTTGAGATCCTCCCCCTGTTCCAGGTACAGGGTCATCAATTCCTCATCCATCTCGACCACTTGATCGATCAGGTTAGAATGAGCGGTGGCCACACTGGAGAAGTCGCTCTCTCCGGTCGGATTGAAGAAGCAATCCACTACAGCGGTGCCTTGCTTGGCCGGCAGGTTGAGCGGCAGACATTCCTTACCGAAGGTTTCCTGAATCTGATTGAGCAAACCGGGCAGGTCGGTATTTTCGGTATCGATCTTGTTGATGATGATCATCCGGCATAGCTGTCGCTCGGTGGCGCGTTCCATCATCCGTTGGGTTACCGCTTCGATACCGGTTTGCGCGTTGATGACCATCGCTGCCGTTTCCACTGCCGGTAGTACGGCAATGGTCTGGCCGATGAAATCTGGAAAACCGGGGGTATCGACCAGATTGACATGGGTATTGTCGTAGTCGAAATGGACCAGCGCGATATCCAGCGAATGCTGATGTGCCTTTTCCTGGGGGTCAAAATCGCAGACTGTGTTGCCTTTTTCTACGGTACCGGCGGCAGAAAGCTTGCCGACGTACTGCAAAATGGATTCCACCAACGTGGTTTTTCCAGCTGCGGCATGCCCGATGAGGGCGATGTTGCGGATGGATTCGGTGGTATAGCTGACCATCATGACCTCCTGTTTAGATGCGTTCGAACAACCACGCATTTTTTAGTTGTAATCGGTGACCCTCGCCCCGAGGGATGGAGTGGTCACGGTAAAAAAAGTCTACAGGAACGAGAGGGGTTTCTCAGCCAACCTCATCATTATTTTGTCATGATTACCAGAGAACGATGAGGGTTTGCTGGCGAGCAGCGGTCAAATTGCCTAACATGAGCGCAGAGTTGGGATTGAGGCATGGTTTTGAAGGTGGCCGAATGAAGTTACGTGACAGCCTGATGTTTGGGGTGCTTGGATGCTATGCCATGGGCGTGGGCGCGGCTGATCGGAATCTGGATTGGATCAAGCTGCTTAAAGAAAGCCCAGCGACGCAAGCGGAATGGGCGGCGCGCTACGAGCATGGGGAAGGTGTGTCCCAAGATTACACACGGGCGATGCAATTGTACTGTGCGGCCGCCCGGCGCGGTCATGCCACGGCGCAGTATCAATTGGGCTGGATGTATGCCAATGGTCGCGGCGTGACGCGGGACGATGCGCGGGCTGCAGCCTGGTTTCGGCTGGCGGCGGCACAAGGCGACGCGCTGGCCCAACGGATGTTGACGCTGGTCAGCGATCCCACCAAAGCCGTTCGTGCCGATTGCGCCGAACCGGTTGATTCAACCCGCGTGGCGAAATCGACCCGGCGTCCTCTGCAATCGAAACCGCCCACAGCGGAGCGGGCCAAGATCGAGGGGCTGGTACAAAAAATGGCACCAGACTACGGTTTACAACCCGCGCTGGTGTTGGCGGTGATCGAGGCGGAATCGAATTTCAGCAGCCAGGCGCTATCGCCGAAGAATGCCCAAGGTTTAATGCAGCTCATTCCCGAAACTGCGGAACGCTTTGGGGTGCACGACCCCTATGATACCGTGCAAAATTTACGAGGGGGTATGGCTTATCTGCGCTGGTTATTAGCCTATTTCCGGGGCGACGTGCGCCTGACCCTGGCCGGTTATAACGCAGGCGAAGG